>DAOVNL010000018.1 GCA_030630245.1 Candidatus Omnitrophota bacterium
AGCGGGGGTTGCCTCCATAGATGTTCAGAATAAAACCCTGGTCCAGTACCTACCCCTTACATCTCCCCGAATAGTCCAGAGCGTATCCGTTGACCAGCATGGAAATGTATTTGTTGGGGATATTTTTCCTTTCGGTCAGCCAAACACCGCTTATATATCACAGATTAGATGAATACTTCTGGGGTTGGTATCCCCGGGCGGGTATAGTTTATGCTTTTTATGTATTATTTTTTCTTGGAGTATTTATCCATGCATTGTGGTTGCTTTATAATTCTCTAAAAAAAATCAAAATAAAATCAGGCATTAGATATAATCAATTAAAATATCTTTTAGCCGCATTTTTTGTAGCAACCTTTGGGGGTGTGGATTATATTGCTAAATTCGGCATAAAAATATATCCTTTTGGTTACTTAGCAGCTTTAGGCTGGATATTAATAGTTGCATATGCTATTCTTAAACACCGTTTAATGAATATTCGTCTTGCCTTAACCCGCGGCGCGATATTAATTAGTGTGTATGTGTTTATTGTGGGTATGCCTTTACTCTTCGCGGCAGTTACAAGAGATTCCCTAAAGGTTTTTCTTCATGATAAGTGGTTTTACCCGCCTTTAGGATTATATAGCCTGCTTGCCTTGCTTGCGCCGTATATTTACCTTACGCTTCAAAACCGGGCAGAGCAAAAGAGGATACAAAGAGGCATACGCCTGCATCAATCACTTAAAGCAGCATCAAAGACAACAATCGAGGTGCAGAGCATTGATAAATTAGCAAAGATAATCCCGCGCTATTTACTGCGCCTTTACAGCCGCCTGAATAATAAGATCTCGCAGATAAGCTTGTTTTTAAAGGATAAGGAAAAGAAGAGTTATATTTTAAAATCCTCTGCAGGGGAACAGAAAATTCCAGGGGATACAGTAATAGCACAGGATAGCTTTCTTGTGAGATGGTTTACAACTATTCGCGATGTATTGGTTGAAAAAGGAGTGTTAAGAGCAAAAGATGTAGAGGTTTTGGTTTATGAAGACATTGATCATTGGCTGAATAATCCAAGTGTGATTAGAATTCCGTTCAAGGGCTTAGGAAAGATATTAAAAGAACTAAAGAGTACCATGAAATCGCTGAATGCCAATGTGATATTGCCTTCTGTTTACCAAAAAGAGCTTTTGGGGTTTTTGATATTAGGAGAGAAATTGCCGGATCCTTATACAACCAGCGATATAGATACTTTTTCTATTCTTGCTAATGACAGCGCGATGGCGTTTAAAGCAGCGCAGCTGTTTGAAAACCTGAAGACATCACAGGCGCGGCTTATCCAGTCTGAGAAATTAAATCTTTTGGGACAGCTGGCATCATCCATGGCGCATGAAATAAATAATCCTCTTGCGATAATATCCGGAAATATACAGCTTTTACTTATGGATGAGGTTGATGAGGAAAAGAAAAAGATGCTGAAAAAAGTCAATGCTCAGACTGAGCGCGGCTATAAGATCATAAACAGGCTGCTTAATTTCTCGCGTCTTTCGAAAGAGGATATTAAGGATATTGAGATGCACGCGCTTATTGACGATACGCTTGAGCTGATCAATCATAAAATACTGCATGGCAATATCCAGCTTGATAAAGAGTATAATTGCACAGAGCATATAAAGGGTAATTCTACCCAGATACAGGAAGTATTGCTTAACCTGTTTGTAAATGCTGTGCAGGCAATGCCTGAAGGCGGACGACTGAAAATATCTACCCGGGACCTAAATGGTATGGTTGAAGTAACAGTGGGGGATACAGGCAAAGGGATTCCTGAAAAAGATGCAGATAATGTTTTTGATCCGTTCTATACGCGTGGCAAGGAGAACGGAACGGGGTTAGGCTTGTTTGTTGCCAGCCAGATCATGGGACTGCATAACGGTACTATTGATGTAAAAAGTAAGCTTGGCAAAGGAACTGTTTTTGTGCTAAGATTTGCATTGGGAATAAATAAAGAATAAAGACGTTAAAATATAAAAATTTAAAATTAGAGTTATTACATGGAGGTTGTGATGTTGGAAATTCTGGTTGTAGATGACGAGCAGGAAATCGCGAAGGCGCTGCAATGCTTGTTAAGTGAAAAAGGCTATTCAGTGCGTGTCGCGTATGAAGGCAAAGCTGCTTTAGAAGCTGTTAAGAAACATAGGCCTCATCTGGTATTCCTTGATATCCGCATGCCGCTTATGAGCGGATTAACCGTGCTTCGTAATATTCGTGATTATGACCGCTCGATCAAGGTTATCATGGTAACTGCTTTTGGAACTAAAGAAATAGTAAGCGAGGCTTGGCGTTTAGGAGCAGTTGATTTTATAAGAAAACCGTTTACGAAAAGCTATCTTGAACATGAGGTTATGGCCAAGGTCAGCGCGCAGCTTTTTGAGGACCTGAGAAGAGAAATTGATGAAAAGAATGAGCTTATCAATCAGCTTAAGCATTTAAGCAAAAGGGTCTCACGCAACTTTTATCAGACCGTTATGTCTCTTGCTACCGCGCTTGAATCAAGAGACAGATATACGCATGGCCATTCTGAACGGGTAGAAAACTACAGTAAACTTATTGCTAAAGAATTAAAAGATAATCATGAAATCGAGATTGACAGAAAGTTTATTGAAAACCTGCACATTGAATCGAGATTGCACGATATCGGCAAGATCGCTATTTCGGATACTGTCTTAAATAAAAAGGGGAAATTAACAGACGAAGAGTATGACGAGATTAAAAGGCATCCGGGTGAAAGCGCGCGGATTCTTGCGCCGCTTGACAATATTAAAGAAAATATTGATGTTATCTACAGTCATCATGAGCGAATTGACGGCAAAGGTTATCCAAACCGCAAGCCAGGGGAAAAGATCCCCTTAAGGGCAAAAATTATTGCCGTGGCCGATGCTTTTGACGCGATGACATCAAATCGGCCATACCGCAAGGCAATGTCGCAGGATTTTGCTTTTAAAGAATTGAATAAACAGAAAGACACGCAGTTTGATGCCATGATCGTAGATGCTTTCAGTAATGCCTTTAAGAAAAAAGCGGGAGTGAGCCGTAAAGAAGAAATAATGATGAAAATTTAGCAGCCAATAGTTTAAATTATCTGCTTATTAAGGAGGTTGATAATGCTTAAAATTCTTGTTGTGGACGATGAACCGGAAATAACCGAAATGCTAAAAAATTTCTTCGAACGGAAAAATTATACTGTCTTTACCGCAAATAACGGCGAGGCAGCTCTTGAGGTTATAAAAGAACAGAGGCCTCATCTTGTTTTTCTTGATATACGTATGCCGAAAATGGACGGCATGACTGTTCTTCGTAATATCAGGATGATAGATACAAGCATGAAAGTGATTATGGTTACTGCGATTGAAGATGATAAAACTATCGCGGAGGCTCAAAGCCTTGGGGCGGTGGATTATATCAGAAAACCTTTCAGGCTGGAATATTTAGAAAAAGACGTTATCGAGAAAGTAAACGCAAAGCTTTTTGGGGATCTGCGCAGCGAGTTGGAAGAAAAGAGCAAGCTTATAAAACAGCTGGCAATGGAAGTCGATCAGGTAAATACGCTCAATAAAAAAATCAGTAGGAATTTTTATCAGACAATTCTTTCGCTCGCGACCGCGCTTGAAGCTCGCGACCGCTATACGCACGGTCATTCCGAAAGAGTGGATCTGTACAGCAAAATAATCGCGGAAGAGCTCAAAGAAAATTATGGGTGGCAGATAGATGATGAGTTTATGAGTTGTCTGCATGTGGAATCGCGCTTGCATGATATCGGCAAGATCGCTATCCCGGACACTGTGCTGAATAAGCCGGGCAAATTAAATGAGGAGGAATATAATCAGATAAAAGCCCATCCGGTTCAAAGCGCTCATATCCTGGCACCGCTTGAAGATATTAAAGAAAGTATTGAGATTATCCGCCATCATCATGAGCGCGTTGACGGTAAAGGGTATCCGAGCGGCTACACAAGAGATCAGATCCCCGCACGCTCAAGAATAATCGCGGTCGCCGATTCTTTTGATGCCATGACTTCAGCCCGGCCTTATCGAAAAGCTATGCCGATAGAAGAGGCAATAGCCGAACTTAAAAAAAACAGAGGCACGCAGTTTGATGAGGAGGCTGTTGATGCCTTCATTCAGGCGCATAAAAAAGGTAAAATACCGAATTAAGTAAAAAGTAAAGAGTAAAAAGGAGTATTTTAATGGAAGAAATAAAGATCGGGATTATCGGCGGAAGCGGTATATATGACATCGAAGGGGTAAAAAATGTGGAAACAGTTAAAGTGGATACACCTTACGGTCCGCCTTCAGATAAAATTATTGTAGGAGTTTCAGAAGGCGTAAGATTTGCTTTCCTGCCTCGCCACGGCAGGGAGCATAAGATTTCTCCTTCTGAACTTAATTTCCGCGCGAATATTTACGCGTTTAAAAAATTGGGCGTAGAAAAAGTTTTATCCATATCTGCTGTCGGCAGCCTGAAAGAGGAATTAAAACCGCGTGATTTTGTCATCCCGGATCAGTTATTCGACAAGACAAAGAACAGGGCCTCCACGTTTTTCGGTGAAGGTTTAGTCGCTCATGTCGGTTTTGCCGAACCGTTCTGCGCGGGATTCAGCCAGGCTGCTTATGAGACGGCAAAACAGATAGGGATAACCGTGCATAAAGGCGGAACTTATATCTGCATGGAAGGGCCGCAGTTCTCAACAAAAGCAGAGTCTAATATCTATCGCCAGCTTGGATTTTCCATTATCGGCATGACGGCATTGCCTGAGGCAAAACTCGCCCGGGAAGCTGAGATGTGCTATGTGATCGTTGCGCTGGTAACAGACTATGATTGCTGGAAAGAGGACGAGGAAGTAAGCGTTGAAAAAATTCTTGCTAATTTAAACGCTAATTCCGATAATGCAAAAAAATTCATTAAGGCCATACTTCCTAAATTAAAAGACTTGGGTGTTTGTGCCTGTTCAAGCGCTCTGGCCACAGCTATTGTTACGCCTGCCGATGCCGTGCCTAAGGAGACTTTGAAGAAAGTAGAATTGCTGGTTAAAAAATATATCAAATAAACAACGGGTTAAATCAATGAAAAAAATACTTCTATGGACAATGTTTTGCGTCCTGCTTGTGCCTGTAAATTGTTTTGCTGCTCAAATCGGCAGTATCAGGGCTTTTGTTGAACAGGGTAAATGGAGCATGGGTATTTTTAATGACCGCATTCAGGATAAAGACTTTAAAGTCTATGTGGGTACAGGCAGTACTATTTTGCTGACCGGAGCTGAGATTGATGATAGTTCTACTGTCGGGGTGGAAGCAGCATACGGTTTGATAGAGAAATTAAATATTTTCTTCAGGGGCGGTTTTTCAGACAGGACATTAAAAACAGACTGGAACGACGGCAGCGTTACGGAAATGGAATACGAGCAAAGCCGGTTTTACGGCGGAGGGCTGCGTTATCTTGTGGGTTCTCCTGAAGATTTTATGATTGTTTTTAATGCTCAGGCCGCGATTTACGCGGGAGACGGGGTTAACACTGTAAGGGAAAACGGTGTTACGGCAAGCGAAATTTCAGAGCCGGGAGAAGGAAAGCTCAGTGAGTATCAGGGCAGCGTTCTTTTCGGCTTTAATTTTGGATTTTCTGATAATGTGAATATCCTGCCTTATTTTGGATTTTCTGCCAATAACTCTAAGCTTAAATCCGATAATCTCAGATATTGCGCCGGGGGAATAAATTATGATATCGGGAAGTTTGAGCTTGAAGAAAGCGATAGATATGGTTTTATTCTGGGAGCAAACTTTTCTGTGGGAGGACAGCTTAGTCTGAATATCGAAAGCCGCTTTAAGACAGAAACGGCCATTTCCGCCGGTATTAATTACAGTTTTTAATGCCTTTTATCCTGCCCGAATCCTGAAGGCCGTTCTGAAGGCCGTTCTGAAGGCCGTTCTTGAAAAAACCTGCTTTTTATGTTATCATAAAACAACAAAAAAGGACCCTATTATTTATGGAAAAGGTTTTATTATTATATATTTCGAATAATTCCGGCCATCACCTGGCAGCAAAAGCTATTGAGGAATCACTGCATTTAAACTATCCGCATGTAAAGGTCGCAAATATCAACTGTTTTAATTACATTAACCCGGTACTGGAAAAGGTTATTAACAGCATATACAATAAAGTTATTAAGAGAAAACCCGAGGTATGGGAGTATTTATACGATAATCCAAAGATCGTCCGCCGCACACGAAAATTCCGTAAGCTTATCCATAAATTAAACTCTAAAAAACTTAAAAAACTGATCCTTCAATTTAAACCTGATGCCGTAGTATGCTCTCAGGCTTTTCCCTGCGGCATGATTGCTGATTTTAAGAAAAAATTTAAATTTGACTTTCCTCTTCTTGGCGTGCTCACTGACTATGCGCCGCATTCTTACTGGATGTATGATAATGTAGATGCCTATATTGTGCCTAATGAAAAAACTAAGGAACACTTCCTGAGCAGTGAGATCAAGAACAATAAGATTTTTCCGTTCGGGATACCGATAAGCGCGAAATTTTCCGGAAAAACCAATAAAGAATCGGCACGCAGAGAGTTAAGCTTAGATGACAATAAGCCTACTATTTTAATCATGGGAGGCGGCCAGGGATTAGGGCCGATAGAAGACCTCATATATGCTATAAATACGATCGAAAAGTCTTTCCAGGTGATTATAGCTTGCGGGACCAACAAGAAATTAAAGAAATGGCTCGAAAAAAGAAAGGTGCTGTTCAGAAAAAAAATGGCGATATTAGGATATACCAGACAGGTAGAAATGCTTATGGGAATATCGGATATTATCGTTACAAAACCGGGAGGCCTTACTACGGCTGAGGCGCTCGCGAAAAGCTTGCCTATCGTTATTATTAAACCTATCCCCGGTCAGGAAGAAAAGAACACGGAATTTTTACTTTCAGAAGGTGTCGCGGTTAAAGCTAAAAGCCCTCTTGACGCGGCGGTTTTAATTGAAAAATTGCTGAACAATTCTGAGAAGCTGAAAAACATGAAAGCCGCGGCCAAAAAGCATGCTCAGCCGCATTCAGCGTCAAAAATAGCAGATTTAACTATGAAACTTTTAAAACAAAAAGATATATAAATGTTAACATATTTAGTATATAGATTCGGACACTGGCTTGCTTTGAGCTTACCGCATGTACTTGCCTATAGGGTGGGTGTTTTCTTGACAGGTTTTAAATACATTGTTTGCGCGGGTGAAAGAAAGGCCGTGCGCAAAAACCTGGAAGTAATTTTAGGAGAGAATCATCCGGGTATAAAAAAATATCCGAGACAGATCTACGCTAATTTCGGCAGGTATCTTGTTGATTTTTTCCGTGCGGAGAAGATAGATAAAAAGTTCATTGATAAGTTTGTAAAGATAGAAAATTTAGAATATATGGATAGCGCTTTGAAAAAGGGGAAAGGCGCCATAGGCCTCACCGCGCATCTGGGTAATTGGGAATTGTCCGCACAGATCCTGGCCCGGCTTGCATACAAGATGAACGCTATCGCGCTTACTCATACACATTCCCGGATAGATAATTTCTTTTCGCGGCAAAGACAGCTTACAGGGATAAAGGTTGTCCCTGTGGGGGTGAGTGTGCGCCAATGTTTTTCGGCATTAAGGAAAAATGAAGTAGTCGGCATATTAGGGGATAGAGACTTTTCCGGAGAAAACGGGATCTTTGTCGATTTTCTTAACCGCTCATTGCTGGCTCCTTTAGGGCCCGCGGTGCTGAGCTTGCGTACCGGCGCGGCAATTGTTCCGGCATTCGTTATCAGGGATGAAAAAGATGAGCGTTACTTCAGGTATATTTTTACAGAGCCTATATATCCTGAACATAGCGCTGATGAAAAAAAAGACATCCAGCATCTTACAAGCAAATACATAAAAGTTATAGAAAAATTTGTGAAGCTTTACCCTCAGCAGTGGTTTATTTTTCATGAATTTTGGAAAGCAGAAAAAGTAAAAATACTTTAGCAATACAAAACTATGAAGGTTTGTGTTTTAGTCCCAGCTTATAACGAAGAGGCAACTATTGCCCCGCTTGTGCGGGAGATCAGGAGCAGCGGGTTCGATGTGATAGTTGTTGACGACGGTTCTACGGATAATACCGCCTCAAAAGCAAAAGAGTCTCAGGCGCTTGTTTTCAGCCATCCTCGTAATCTCGGTAAAGGACAGGCATTAAGGACAGGTTTTAAGTATATCCGCGGTGGTGATTATGATGCTGTAGTAATCATGGATGCTGACGGACAACACCTGGCCTCTGAGATAAGTAAATTTATATCTCACGCGAAAAAATCAAAAGCAGGGATTATAATTGGTAATCGCATGCAGGCGCCTGTCGGCATGCCGCTGGTGAGAAGGATTACAAATCGCTTGACTTCATATGTTATTTCTAAGGTTACGTCAACAAGTATTCCGGATAGCCAGTGCGGGTTTAGGCTGATCAGGACGGAAGTACTCAAGAAGTTAAATCTTTCCGCAATGAAATATGAGATAGAATCGGAGATCCTGATCGAAGCGGCAAAGAATAATTTTAATATTGAGTCGATCCCGGTCAAAACTATTTATGCCGACCAGAAAAGCCGGATCAACCCTGTAGTTGATACGATAAGATTCTGGAGCTTGATAGGCAGAAATGTGTTCAGGAAGAAGCAATAATGGATTTTAAAAATCTAAGAAAACGAATGGTAGAGAGTCAGCTCGTGAAACGCGGCATAAAGGATGATCGCGTTCTTTCTGTGTTTTTAAGCATACCAAGGCATGAATTCGTTGCCCCTGAGCTCTGGCGGTCAGCGTACGAGGATCGCCCGCTGCCGATAGGCAGCGG
>DAOVNL010000085.1 GCA_030630245.1 Candidatus Omnitrophota bacterium
GAGCTTTCTCTTTGCGCTCCTTTTCCTCTTGTTTAAGACGCGCCCGCTCTTGTTCCTGTAACATCCTGACATTCTGCTGACGATCCAATTCCATCTGTTTAGCCCTGGCAGCTTCCTGTGCTGAAATCTGCGGCTGATTATTTACAGGAGCAAATATCCCCTGGAGCATGCTTCCAAATATATTCACTGCCATTCCCCTGGCAAAATCATTAGAATTACCGTACCCGCCGGTTATCCCGTAAGAGCCTGAATTTTGTCCCCCCACATGTACACATTTAGAATGCGCTTTTTCATAAACCGGCCGCGAATTCCAATACGCCCTGCACTCCTCTGGTGTGGCAAAGTTACCCCGGCGAGTAACCCCGCCAAGATGTAACGTTTTATTCGCTGCCTGATCGTATTCTATCTGATACTGCGCGTATACAAAACTAATCAAACAATTAATGATACAGCTCAAAAACATAAATAATAACAAAATCTTTTTCAGCATTAGTCAACTCCTTGTTTACCCCCGCTTAAAACATATCTCTATATAAAACACGGCTCTAATATCCTAAAAATATATTATATCATTTACAACTGACAAATCCTTATTTTTTAATAACATGATTTTTATTGAGATTTATAGGAGGGGGGAGTATTCTATAGACATTTTCGCTGTAAGCAATTTTATTTTAGTAGTCCACTGTCGAGAGCCCACAGTCCATAGAAAAATCAAGCTGTACTTTACAAAACAAAAAACTAATTTATTCTTCTTTTTTCGCGGAAAGCTTTGTCGGAAATGACCGTAATTTCCTGATCTTTGTCATCACACTCAAGCTTAACAATACACTCAGTTTTATCTTTCGCGTCGCTGTAACTCGCGCATACCTTTGCCGCTTCCTCAAGATGCTCTTTGGCATCAGGCCCGACAAGCAGGCAAATAGGCCCCGGGACTTTCTCTGTCCTCAATAGAAATGAATCTTCGATGATAAATTTTTCAATAATACCGTTTTCCTGTTCATCACGGCCGACAACAAGTTTAGAGTGAGAAGAAACGCGGAAATGTCTTCCAAAGCGCAATAACTGCAGTTCAAAATAGGCAGGATCAACATTGTGCTCAAGTAATTCTTTTAATCTATTGGAAAAAGCTCTGTCTGTAAGCAGACACCCACCGGCGGGATTCGGATATTCACTAACATTAAACTCCCGCGCTAAGGATATCTGCCTTTTTCTTGAGCGCCCCTGAATATCGAGCAGGGCATGCCTATTCAACAGTCCCTTTTTTTCCGGTTCGGTCTCATTCAATAATTTCGCGCTCAAGGGACGTACCACATATTTTTCGTATCCTGAGGTTTTCGCAACGATACACAATGACTGGCGATTCTGTGACAATGGCCTTTCATTAAGCACCTCGCCAGTGAAGATAAAATCAAACCCCTTGTTATCCATTAACTGCCCGGCCATCCTGAGCATTAAAGCATGACAGTCTATGCAGGGGTTCATCGTTTTACCATAGCCGTGGGAAGGGTTTTTAACAATTTGAAAATGGTCTTTTGTGAAATCTTTGACAATAAGCGGAATATTCAGATCCTTTGCCGCTTTTTTGGCAAGCTGGGCGCCGAAAAAAGGACAGGTAAAGGAAAGGCCTGTCACCTCTATGCCCTGGCTCTGCATAACCTTAACAGCAAGTATACTGTCCAGTCCCCCGGAAAAAAGCCCTATCGCGCACACCGCTTTTTTCATAATATTACCTGGTTATTTCCAAAATTTCAATGGTCATCATTCCCGCGGGGATTTTAACCTGCACGACATCGCCTGCTTTATGGCCGAGGATACCCTGGCCCAAAGGCGAGGTGACTGATATTTTATTCTTATTGAAATCCGCTTCCGCCTCAGACACAAGCACATACTCTTCTATTTCGTTGTCACTGACGACGCGTATTTTTACGGTAGCGCCGATAAGTACCTTATCTTTATCAATATTCTCATCATCTATGATCCGGGCATGGCTGAGCGTAGCCTCAAGCTTAGATATGCGCCTTTCATTTAAAGCCATAGCCTCCTTTGCCGCGTGATATTCAGCATTTTCTTTTAAATCGCCAAGCGCTCTGGCTTTTTCAATAGCATTCGATATTTCCCGGCGTTTTCCTTTTTTTAAATTCTCATACTCTTTTTTGAGCGCGTCATAACCGTTTCTTGTCAAAAATACATCTTTCATTTATAATCACCTCTCGGCCTTATTTATCTTTTAAATTCTGTTATCTTTTGCCACCATTTACTGCTGTCCCATTTTTTAATACTCTTCCACAGGGATTTAGCCGCTTGGGTTTCCAGAAATGACGGCGCTTTTTTAAAAAAAAGTTTTGCCTGAGTTACGCCTTGATCAGAATACTCTTTAGCCTGAAACAGGCATTCAAGAATATCCGCGTCGCGGGCGATTATACTCTCTTTTGTCTTTTGCGCTGTATATTCATTGCGCCAGTCACAGAGTTCATCTTTTATCATTTTCGGCAAAGGTTCTATCTGGTCCCGAAATGCATTATTTTCTGCCTCTGTATAGTTTAGATAGCGTGAGGCCACCTTATGCGCGTCATTAATGCGGGCTTCATGCAGGTCGTTAAAAAGACACATCATTGTCACTGTATGAACGCATGCTTTTTCCATCTTAGCCAGAATATAGCCGATAACCGCGCAGCGAAAACTATGATCCGCGACAGATTCAGGATCTTTTATGCCCACGACCCACCAGCCGCTTCGCTTTACGCGCTTTAAAAGCCCTGCTTCTGCGCTTAAGTTCAATATCTCTTCATGGTTTTCATATTCATTATTATTGCGCGTCATGAATAATCCCTTAGAATTTATTTATTACAAGCCCTGTTGCCGGTTTCGGATAAAAATAAGTTGATTTTTGCGGCATGCGGTTACCGGATAACGCGATTTTTTTAACCTGCTCTGCTTTTGCGGCATTGGGGAAAAAGGCAACCGAAATTTTTTTCTTTTTTATGCGCTCAGCGGCAAATAGAGGATCACGCGTATAACTAACTTTTTCCTCTTTTTGCTTCTCATTAAGTTTAAATATATGTTCAAAAACAACCTTATTGAGCATTGCTACATCAAGCTTGCGCCACTGCGCGGGTAATTTACGCATAAGCCTCTCAAGCAAACACCCGTCTTTCATTTCTAAAACGTAAAACTTATTTTTATAGCACATCCCCAGAGAAAATCCATTTTTCTCTGCTTGTAAAGAAAGCATCTCTTTAAGATTCATGGCTTCACTGATCTTAAAATACTTCCCAAGAGAATTAATTTTGTTCTCAATATCCGGGATTTCTTTTACCAGCCTGTGTGTCGGCATAACGCTAAGGTTCTGTTCGTTAAATCCGGTAAAATACATCATTACGGAATTAAACTCACCTTTGCCGCCTTTTTTTCCGGACATTTCCTGAAAAAAAGAGCGGGAAACCTCATAACGGTGATGGCCGTCGGCAATAAAGGCCTGCTTTCTTTTCATCAATCTTCTGATTTTTTGAATTGTCTTTTTATCCTCGACCTGCCAGAAACGATGCGTGATCTTTTCTTTGTCTTTAAAGCTTATCAGCGGTTTTTCCCTCGTATAAGGCTTCAAGATTTTTTCTATCTCATTTTTTTTATCAATATAAAAAGAGAAGATAGGGCTCAGGTTGGCCTGCACCGCACGTATCAGCTTTACCCTGTCCTGTTTGGGTTTGGCAAGCGTATATTCATGCGGCAGACATCCCTTGCCTTTTTCAAATTTCATCCTGGCCAGAAATCCGATTCTTTTCTTTGCTATCCCCTCAAAAGTATAATCTTGAGTATAAATATATATACTGGGAACAGCATCTTTGACCAGAATACCTGTTTTGATCCATTCCTTAAACAGGTTCCCGGCCCGGGTATAACGGTTATTGCGCCTATCGTCATTCCTGGACTGCTTGCCCAGAATCAGCCTGATGATATTCAACGGATGCTGCCTGTAAAGCTCTCCCTGCTGTTTTGCTGAAATAATATCATACGGGGGAGCAAAGATCTTATTTATATTCTTAACCTTTTTTCTGTTATATCTTAACCCGCAAAACGGAATAATCTCAGCCATAACACTTCTCTCCTTTTATAACATGAATCCTCCCCGCAGCAAGCTGCGGGGAATTAAACCCGAGACCCTTCGACTCCCTTCGGTCGCTCAGGGTCAATTCGACTACAGAGTTTTTCTCAAGCACGCTGATAAAAGCTCTAAGTCTCATTGAATTAAAACCTTTGCGAACAACATCATCCTTTAAAAAACTTCTGTCCAATCATTGCCCCAATACCATCATAAACCAAGTCAATGATACAAGGCGTGCGCGTAGGGACAAAATACTGATGCAGCTCATCACTTATTCCATATACAATAGCACAAATTACGGCTAAAACTCGAAAATGTTTTTTAAAATTATTTTTTTTTGAATTTTTAAACGCCCGGGAAAGTAAAAAACTGAACACCGCGTACTCAGCCGCGTGAGCAAGCTTGTCAAAAGAAAAAAGCGGCTGAACAGCCTTAGGGAATGTAGAAAATGAAGATAAAGCAAAAATTAATATCGCCCAGATTATTACGGGCAGCCAGTACAGGCGAAAATTTCTATCCATTCTATTTCTTGTCTTTTCCCTTATCATCAGAAATGTTTTTAGCCTTCTTTTCTGATGGTGGTTTCTTTTCAGGTGAAGACGTTGTTAAGGTACCTGACCTATTGTCTTTTACTTCCTCTTTTTTATCAATATTTATAGTATTGTTTCCTGCTAATCTGTTTCCTGATGAATAATTACTCTCCTTCCGCTTATAGTCAGTCTCATAAAACCCAGACCCTTTAAAAATAATACCACTTCCTGAGCCTATAAGCCTTTTAGCTTTATTTTGACCGCATTCAGGGCATTTCTTTACTGGTTTTGCACTCATCATCTGAAACAAC
>DAOVNL010000117.1 GCA_030630245.1 Candidatus Omnitrophota bacterium
AATGAATAAATTAATAAACTTGAGTCTGATAATAATATGCGTTTCCTTAAGCGTAGGGTGTACCGCTAAAAAAAGCATCCGCTCACTGCCCTCTCTTAAAACACTTCCGGCAATAAAGACTACAGTTGCGGGCTTTTATCATTCCGTAAAGAAGGGGGATACTCTCTGGAGGATCAGCCGGATTTATTCAGTTGATATGGAGCATCTGGCGGAGTTTAATAAAATCTCCAACACTTGTAAAATTGAAGCCGGCCGGAAAATATTTATTCCCGATTCATTTCGCAAAACAAAAAAGATCAAACAGCCTTTGAGCACAGCGGCATCTTTTGTTTGGCCTTACAAGGGGGAACTGGCAAGCTGTTTTAATCAGATCAAAAAAAGTGTAAAAAACCAGGGCATTGATATAATTGCCAAACCCGGGGCATCTATAAGCGCTGCTGAGGCGGGAAATGTTATTTTCACCTCCGCAAATATGCGCGGCTACGGAAAGACCATAATCATTGAGCACAGTGAGAACTTTTCCACCATATACGCCAACAACCGGGAAAATCTGGTCAAGGCCGGCGATTATGTGAAACGGGGCCAGACAATAGCTTACGCTGGAAGCACCGGAAGAACCTCACGCTGTGTTTTGCATTTTGAATTAAGAAAAAACAATAAGACGCAAAATCCTTTGCTCTATTTACCTTGATTGAAAACGAAGCCGATGGAAAATGTACCGATACTTAAAATAGAAAACTACGAAAGGCCTGAGATCCTTGAACTTTTATTGAAGAGGGTGAACGGCCTTAAAAACAAATACAGACAAAACATCGCAATCATCGGCCCTCAAAGCCTTGGTAAAACATCTCTGGTATTTAATCTTTTGCGCCACTGCAATGATAACAAGCTCATCCCCATATATATTTGTTTAAAACCTAAATCATTTGAGGTTTTCGCTAAGAACTTCATAGGCATTCTGCTGCATCAATTCCTGATGAGCAAACACGCGAAGATGGAGGACAACCTCGATTTTCTCTTAAATGAAAGCAAGCCCAAAATCCCCAGGACCGTCCGCGCGATCACACAGATAAATAAATTAATAAAAGAATCCGCCCCGAAAGATGAGATATTTTCTTTAGTGCTTGAGCTGCCGCAATTTTTATATGATGAGACTAAAAAGCCGATACTGCTGATTTTTGATGAATTCCAGAATCTGGAGAATTTTGAACTCAAAGCGCCGTATCTTGAACTAAGCAATAAAATAATGGTTCAGAAAAACACCATGTATATTATGGTCAGCTCAGCGACGCATCAGGCCTACAACATCCTCAACAAGAAGCTCAGTCTTTTATTCGGAAACTTTGAAATAATAAATATGCAGCCTTTTAACGCCAGGACCGCAAGGGAATTCATCGGCAAGAAGCTGGGAACTGTTAAAATAAGCGCTGAACTAAAAAATTTCCTTATATATTTGACCGGCGGTTATCCTTTTTACCTTTATATCATCACAGAACAAATTAAGTATTTGTGTCATGACGGCAACACTGACGCGGTAACCGAGAATATCGTGATCACCGCTTTGGGCGAAACCCTTCATAAGAACCATGCTATTTTGAATCAGTATTTCAACAATAAATATCATGGTTTATTAAACACAAATCATAATAATCTTTATCCCTCGATACTTCTGGCGCTGGCAAGCGGGATAAAAAAGCCTTCGCAGATAGGCAAGCATATTAACCGTAAAACCGCTGAAATTAACCGCCACATAAACAAGCTTATCCAATGGGATGTAACAACAAAAAAGGGGGTTTTCAACTGCATAAATGATCCGCTCCTCGCGCACTGGTTAAAGCTGGTTCTTTGCCCGCGGCAATTTTCATTTAACATGGACATAAACAATGCTTCCAGTGAGTTCGAAAGCGGAATAAAGAAATTAATGCTCAAGTTTTCTCTGGAATCTAAAAAAAAGCTCTCAGTTCGTTTAAAGGAGCTGTTCGAAAAATTTGAAAACGATATAGTAGAGCTTGATAAGAAAAGGTTTATGTTGACACATTTCGATGAAATCGTTATAAAAGATAGTAATGGATTGTCTACAGTTAATGCCCGGCGCTTGAAAAAAGTCTGGTTTTGCGCCATTGAAGAAGGTTTCATTGATGAGGCCAGAATCGGCACATATCTTGAGCACGCGAAAAGAAAAGACTGCGTAAGGAAAATTCTTATTGTCCTTGACGGCATTGATCCTACCGCCCGGCTTAAAGCCCTGGAAGCGAAGGTCTGGATATGGGATCAAAATACTGTTAATGATCTTTTTTCTCTATTTGAAAAACCAAGGGTAATAGAATGAAAATCGGGGTAATTTCCGACACTCACATCCCAGCCAACTGCGAAAGCATTCCAGATAAAATCAGAGAGTGTTTCAGCGGAGTTGACATGATCATTCACGCGGGTGATCTTACGGAATTATACGTGCTTAAGCAGCTATCTGTTATCACGCCTAAAGTTGAGGCGGTACGCGGAAACATGGATTCTCATCAGACCCAAGGTAAACTGCCGCAGAAAAAAATCCTTAAAGTCGGGAAATTCAAGTTAGGATTGACTCACGGTTGGGGACCTCCCCATAATCTGATCGACCGCGTGGCATCTGAATTTAAAAATGTAGATGTGATAATTTTCGGACACTCTCATAAGCCGGTTAACGAAACAAGGAAGGGTGTTTTATTTTTTAACCCCGGCAGCGCGACCGACATGGTTTTCGCTAAAGAAAAAACCATCGGGATACTGGAAATAACCGATAAAATAACAGGAAAGATCATCCCTATTTAAATATTCGGGTTAAATCAAAGAGCGTTATACGGACAAAGGGACTAAAAAATGGATAACTTATGGGCACCCTGGCGCATTAAATATATACAGGCCAAAAAAAATAACGGATGCATTTTCTGCCAAAAACCAAGGCAAAAAAAGGACCGGATTAATTTTATCGTAAAAAGGGGAAAATTTGTCTTCTCAATTTTAAACATTTTCCCGTATAATAACGGCCATATTCTGATAGCGCCATACAGGCATATTGACAGCCTGGAAAAACTGAACAATGATGAATTAATCGAGATGTTTGAGCTTATTAACCATACCACTAAGCAGATAAAATCAAAATTGAAAGCGCAGGGATTTAATATAGGATTTAATATCGGGAAGGCAGCGGGAGCGGGAATCGATAAGCATTTACATGTGCATATTGTTCCTCGCTGGGAAGCTGACACAAATTTCATGCCCGTGCTATCAGGGACAAAGATAATTTCACAGTCACTGGAGGAACTTTACAATATTTTAAAATCATGAAGGAACTAATAGTAATAATCGACTTCGGCTCTCAGTACAGCCAGTTAATCGCGCGCAGGATCCGTGAATACAATGTTTACTGTGAGGTTTATCCCCCGCAGATTACCGCGAAAAAGATCAGAGAACTATCACCTCGGGGTATAATCTTTTCAGGAGGCCCCTGTTCAATAACACAAAAAAATGCTCCCAGGTGCGACAAGGAAATATTTGCTCTGGGCATACCGCTGCTCGGGATCTGTTACGGCATGCAGCTTATTGCCAATCATTTTCAAGGCAAGGTAGGAAAATCATCCGGCCGGGAATACGGCAGGACTGAACTATTTATCGATAATCCCAGGGGCCTTTTTTCAGGACTGGGGAAAAAGATAATTACATGGATGTCGCATGAGGACAAAGTAAGCAAACTCCCTGTTGGTTTTAGCTGTCTTTCTCACACAAAAAATTCTCCGTACGCGGGATTTAAAAACAGCGAATTAAAGATCTTCGGAGTGCAGTTTCATCCGGAGGTAGTACATACGCCGAAGGGAAAAGTCATCTTAAAGAACTTTTTATTTAAGATTTGCGAATGCAGAGGCATTTGGACAATGAAATCTTTCATCAATGAGTCTGTAAAACAGATCCGAAGCCAGGTCGGCAGCAATTCCGTGGTTTTAGGTTTAAGCGGGGGAGTTGATTCATCGGTAGCCGCGCTGCTCCTGCACAAGGCGCTGGGCAAACGTCTTCACTGCATTTTTGTCAATAACGGCTTGCTGCGCTATAAAGAAGCCGAACAAGTGCGCTCTACTTTCGGTAAACACTACAAAATAAAACTTCATTACGTAAATGCCGAAAAA
>DAOVNL010000161.1 GCA_030630245.1 Candidatus Omnitrophota bacterium
GATGCGCAAATCATTAGTAAGTTCCACCTTAGTAATTGTAAGAAATCCTATACGGGGATCCTTTATCTTATCATGGATAATATTGCTTACCTCCTCTTTTATGCGCTGGGCAACTCTTTCTTTTCTTTGACTCATTACCAAATCTCCATCTTTATATCGATTAATTCAGCAAGGGTGTAAGCATCGATTAAATCACGCACTCTGCTCAATATTCCGTTAATATACTTTTTGTCTCCTCCGATGCAGGCTATGCCGATAACAGCCTTTTGCCACTTTTCAAATTCTGCGGTTTCGCTTACCGAGACATTAAACTTTGCCCTGATCCTGTCCTTGAGGCGTTTGATGACCTGCCTCTTTGATTTTAAAGAGTTGCTTGTGCCGATAAAAAGCTGGACATGCAGAACACCTATGAACATATTATCTTCCTTGCGAATTCAAGCTCTTCTTTCTTTGTAGTTATAAGGCCGTCAATTTTTGCGTGAAGCGTAAGTTCCAGCGCTTCTTTAAAACGGGGCCCTGTGTAAGAAACGATTTTTTTCAGGTCATGCCCGGAAATTTTAAGCTTTATATTAGCATATTTTCTTAAAAAGTTAATATAAAATTCTTTTTTCTTCATTGTTTTCGTCTTGGCCATAAAAAAAAGCAGCACCTCAACAGGCAGCGGCTTGAACAGTTTATATAAGCAGCTTGGCGGCACATGAGCGCTTCTGTGTATCGCCTGAAATATCTTCTGCTCTTTTTCTTTACTCACAAATACACACTCCTGCACCGACTTTTTAAAGCTGAAATTCTTAAAAACCTCTTGGGCCTCTTTTTCTGTCAAATTATCTAAGATTACGAGCAGATATACAATCTGGCGCCTTGGAGGCGGCTGAAAAAAACTCAGTTTATACCAGCCCAGGACCTCCTCCACAGATTCAAAGCTCTGGAGCATTTTTTTGTTAAATTTTATTCGCCTGTGGATGAACTTCAGCTCGTGAAGATGCGCCATCCGCCGGATAACTTTTATCGGATGCGGCTCATTTAAAAGCTGCATCAGCTCTTCGGCTATCCTGAATTTATGCAGCTTGTCAAACATCTCAAGACCCACCGCGGCCCGGATTAAATTCTCCGTGTGTTTGTCGATGAAAAAATCGAAGCGCTGCTCAAAACGAACAGCCCGAAAAATCCGTGTAGGATCCTCTACAAAGCTAAGATCATGCAAAACACGGATCCTTTTCTCCTTAATATCCTTTTCTCCATGGAAAAAATCGATCAGCTTCGCGAATTTCTTTTTGTTTAACCCCATAGCAAGGGTGTTGATTGTAAAATCGCGCCGGCATAGATCCTGCGCCAGCGAGCTGGACTTGACAACCGGCAAGGCAGCAGGAGTCTCGTAAAATTCGGTCCGGGCGGTAGCAATATCCATAATCGTCCCATCTTTGAGCTTGATCTTCGCTGTTTTAAATCTATGATGGATTTTGACCTCAGCTTTAAGCTGTTTTGCCAAACTCTGAGCAAACTCAATGGCATTGGCCTCAACAACGATATCCATATCGAGATTGGCTCTGCCTTGCATTAAATCCCGCACAAAGCCTCCGATAATATACGCGTTTATTTTTTGTTTATCTGCGATCCTGCCGATCTTTTTAAGAAAGCTTATAATTTTTTTCGGCAAAACACGCGCCATCTTCTTCCCAATGTCCCTTTGTTCGTCTTTTACGGCCTTGATCTCTTCTCTTTGCGCCCTGCCTATAAAAACATCCTTGTAAATATCTCTGCGCGATACAACACCGATCAATCTGCCCTTTTCAAGCACCGGCATAATATCAAGCTTCTCTTCGGACATGGCTTTCTGCACATCCTGCACCGGCGCATCCGCGCTTACCACTGAGACCTTCATGCGCATATACCCCTTTATCGGCGCATGCGCAAATCCCTGCGCCAGGGCCCGGTCAATATCACTTCTGGTAATAAGGCCTTTGAATTTACCCTTTTCAAGTACCGCAACAGCATCAAGGCGCAGCTTATTTAATATCTTTTTAGCCTTATCTACCGGGACCTTTAAATTTAGCGTGTTAAAATGCACATCCATTATATCAGCGGCATTAAGCTTTGATTTTACTTTTTTCTTAAGAATACATAGAAGCTCTTTTTCCACATCAGCAATTTTTTTCCCTCGTATCACAGCTGACGCAGCGCTCGGATGCCCTCCGCCGTTGAATTTCCTAACAATCTTATTTACATCCACAGAATTCAGGCGGCTGCGCGCGATCATCTGAATTTTCTCCCCGACATTTACCAGGGTAAACAATACGCTGAAATTTTCTATTTCAAGAAGCTTATGAGTAACCCAGGCCAAATCCTGAGATTCATCATGAATCCTGGCGCTGGAAATCGCTATATTGACTCCGGCAACACGGAAAATTCTTGTCGCGTCGATGAGCTGAGAGAGCAGATGCATCTCCCCTTCATTCAATTCACGGCTCAGGCTTGAGGCGATCAGGCTTAAATTCGCCCCCTGTGAGAAGAGAAAGCTTACCATGTCAATATCTTTTTTTGTCGTAGTCTGAAAAGTCAGGGACCCTGTATCCTCATAAATACCCAGAGCGAATATAGTCGCCTCAAGCGGGCTTATGGGGATCTTTTTCTTCTTGATTATTTCAAGTAATATCGTTACCGTAGCGCCTCTTCTGTGATAAACATCCTTATGGGCTATCAAATCCTTTTTGCTTCTTGGATGATGATCATAGCAATGCAGTTTCAGGTCAGGATTTTTCAGAAACTCAGCGGCTTTTCCTATTCTGCTCTTTAATCTTGTATCCACCAATATCAGGCGGCTCATTTTTTTAAAATCCACATTCTTTTCGTTTTCCGCGCGGATATTATCATGCACCATGGATAGAAAATCGCGCACACTGCGTTCTTTGCTTGAGGGCAGGATAACTAACGCCAAAGGATAGAGTTTTGAGGCGGCAACCAGGCTGCCCAATGCATCAAAATCCGCGTTACTATGTGTTACAATGACATCCATAAGAGAACCTAGATTATAAGTTAAAAGTTAAAAGCTAAAAATTACAAATAAAAACATAATTGCATCTTAATTCAATGAGACTTAGAGCTTTTATCGGCGTGCTTGAGAAAAACTCTGTAGTCGAATTGACCCTGAGCGACCGAAGGGAGTCGAAGGGTCTCGGGTTTAATTCCCCGCAACTTGCTGCGCAAAAGTTATGCGGGATAAACCTTCGATATCCTGCAGCACAACCTACCGGGTCGTTGATCACTGATCTGTTTAGAATTTAAGCAAAATGGACAAACATTATTTTTATGCTCACAAGACGTTCTGCTTTTGTTAACA
>DAOVNL010000158.1 GCA_030630245.1 Candidatus Omnitrophota bacterium
CGTTAATAATAAGAGCATTCCCCACATTTTTTATGTCCGCGCCCATTTTTCTTAAATTAGTAACCATGGAATAAATCCTGTCAGTCTCTTTTACCCTTAACTCACCGGCGCCGATAATCTTCGTTTGGCCCTTCGCGAAACAGGCAGCAACACACAGTATCGGCAGCTCATCTATGCAATACGCGGCCTCATTCTCTTTAATTGTAGTGGACTTTAAACCCGCCGCTCGAACCTGAATATCGGCGTAAGGTTCAAATGCTTTAAGGTTGGCGCCTTTTTTCAGGATCTCAATCTTAGCTCCCATGCGTTTGAGTATTTTGAGCAAATAAACACGTGTCGGGTTTAATCCGACCTTTTTTACCTTTAATCTTGATCCGCTTAAAAGAGTTGCCGCTACAATAAAATAAGCAACTGATGATATATCACCCGGCACAAACATTTTTTTAGGCGATATAAGCTCTTTTGCCTGTTTTATGATTACAGTCAGGCCGGAAACGGAAATTCCTGCCCTAAACAGCCTTAACATCCGCTCCGTATGGTCCCGGGTTTTTATCTGCTCTTTTACCCGTGTGGTGCCCCGGGCAAAAAGTCCGGCAAGCAGAATGCAGGACTTTACCTGCGCGCTTTTTACAGGCATACAATAGCTGATTGATTTTAAATTTTTACCGTAAATAGTAAGCGGAGGATATTCTCGGCCTGCTTTTTTTCTGGTTTTTATCTGCGCGCCCATTGCGCGAAGCGGGCCTGTGACCCTTTTCATGGGCCGAACGGACAAAGAGGGATCGGCACTAAGCACACTTTTAAAATCCTGTGCCGCCAAAATCCCGGCGATCAATCTCATAGTCGTACCGGAATTGCCGATATACATATCCTTTTTCGCTTTTTTAAGCCCCTTAAGGCCTTTGCCCCGCACATATAAAGTGGCCGCGTGAGCCGCGTTTTTCTTTAAAGAGATTTTTATTCCCATGGATCTGAAAGCGCTTATTGTCCTGCGGCAATCATTACAATCAAGAAAATTATCAACCCTCACTTTAGCGTTTGATAGGGCGCTGATCATGACCGCGCGCTGAGATACAGACTTATCCGGAGGCGCAATACATTCTCCTTTGATCCTCCCTGCTTTTTTTATTTTTATCATTCTCATCGTTTTTTCAATAGAAGAAAAAGGGGAAGTCTATAACTCCCCCTTTTACCTCTTCAATTTTTAAATATTGAATCACATCAACTTAACGCAATCGCCTTCTTTAATTTCCTTTTTAGTAACTTTCGGAAGAATTATAGCAGATGACATAGTATCATAAATTCTTTCTACCTGGACTTTACCCAGCAGCTCCTGTCCGCGGTAAACATCAAGGACTTCCGCATTTTTTATACCGTCTTTTTCACCGATATTTATCACGACGAAAGCAAATTCTTTGTTGACAACCAGTATCTGCCCCTCAAGCTTGGCCGGCGGCCCCAGAGGTATAAACGCAGGTTTATTTTGAGCCCCAGCAGCTACTCCCATAACAGTTCCCGTCTCAGCAGGCTTATCGGAATCCACGATTATCCTTTCTAGTTCAACAGAATTTCTTCTGTTTTTGCGGCTCATTTGAATTATGCGGTTTTCCAAAGCTTCTTTGGCCATACGTATCTGGCACAGCTGCGCTTTAATATTGTCATAATCACGAGAAACTCTTTTGAGTTTAGTACTCACCTTAGAACTCGCGCTTGTTTCTTTCTTCAGTTTAGCCTTTAAAGACGCAATGACCTTCATCTTAGTTTCAAGCTTACTGCTCAGCTTTTCATTTTGAGCCAGCTCGTTCTTATGATCGGCTTCAAGCCTGCGATAATTTTCCTCGCCGTGCTCAATATCCGCTTTAAGCTGTTTTTTTACCAAAAGGGTATCTTTTAATTCCTTGTCCAGATCTTTGTAATCCGCTTCAGCCTGTTCCAGTTTTTTCTCGACAACCAATCTTCTGTTGATCTCATCTTCCTTTAGAAAATATAAAACTGCGGCAGCAGACATTGCAGCGATCATAAAGACAACCAAAACAACAGTTACAATAGGTGAACCCTTCTTTTGCGGTTCTGTATCTTTTACGCCGTCGGCTGGTGTTTGCGGTGTGCTGGATTTCTGCCCTGAGTCAAGCTCATCTGGGTCAATCGGATCAAACGGAATACCCTGGCCTACAAAATCCTTATCCATTATTCCCCCTTCGTTAATAAACCCCCATAAATTAACTAATTGAATGATTAGATTTGAGCCTTATTTATATTCAGGATAACAAAATTAGTAAAAACTGTCAACTGTTTTATCTGAACCAAAAAGTGTCTTGTCCTGCAATAGTTGACACTTTTTCACAGTTACTATCGGGTACTAACAGTTAATATTAGTTACTAGGAGTTACATAAAAAAAAGCAATATCCATTGCTCTAAAAACAATACTTTTCCATAATTTTCTAATATTCTTACTTTCACCTCAGCTTTGTTTTTTTACTTTTTACTTTTTACTTTTTACTTTTAACTTAGACTCGCGTCCCTCGGCTTTCTCATTCGCTTTACACTTTTTTTCAGTATTTTACCCTCAAAAGACACAACCCTTTTGCCGGGGCCGTAGGGCCGGCATATTTTCTGTTTTTCTTGCTCAAAATCCTCTTCATAGCCCCCGGCTCCATCTTGCCTCTGCCGATTTCTATCAAGGTACCGGCTATATTTCTTACCATATTATACAAAAACCCATCCGCTTCGATATCTATAAAAATCAAATTCCCTCTTTTTTTTACAGAAATATTTTTGATCGTGCGCAGCGAACTTCTCTCTTTTTTGTCAGCAGCCTGGAAAGATTTAAAGTCATGCCTGCCCTTAAGCGCCATCGCCTGCTTTTGCATCAGCTTGACATCAAGAGGCCTGTGAACATGAAACGCGGTTTCTCTCAAAAAGGCCGAACCGTGAACGTTATTCAATATCACATATCTGTAAACCTTTGATTTAGCATTATAGCGGCAATGGAAATCACTTTTTAGATACTTTATTGCCTTTACTCTTATATCCTGGGCAAGTAAAGAATTGATCGCGGTTTTCAGCTTTGTAAGAGGAATATCCGAGACAGCTTTGAAATTGGCGCATTGGGCCTTTGCATGCACACCGGAATCAGTGCGCCCGGACGCGGTAAGATTAATCTTTTGCCGCAGGATCTGTTCTAATACACCTTCTATGGTTTGCTGTATTGTTGCGGTTTTTCGGCCTTTTGCCGCGATTTTTTTCCGTTGAGTTTGCCAGCCGTGGTACCTGGTGCCGACATATTCTACTTTGAGAAAAATATTTTTAGATTTAGGCATTTTTACTTAACCCCGCGTCCCTCGTTCCTCTTACCATA
>DAOVNL010000103.1 GCA_030630245.1 Candidatus Omnitrophota bacterium
ATATTGCGGCAGGTTGATATTGTTTTTGCTCCTAAAGCCGGTATTGCCGCGGATTCTTTTGCTTATGAAATAATAAAAGAATACGTGCCCAAGTCAAAGGTTAAAACAATAGTTTTCCCCATGACAAAAAACATAACTGAATTAAAAAAGTTCTGGAAAGATGCGGCTAAGACAGTTTATAAAATAATTTGCGATGGTAAAAATGTTGCTTTTATTACTATCGGTGACCCATTTATTTACAGTACGTATAATTATCTTTTGCGTCATTTAACTATCTTGGACAACACGATAAATATTTGTACAATCCCGGGGATTAGTGTTGTCAACGCGATAGCATCATTGTTTAATGTGCCTTTAGCTGAAGGAGAAGATAAATTTATTGTAACTCCTTTACCGTCTCATTTATCTGAATTAAAAAAGTTGATTGGGCAATTTGAAACTGTTGTTTTGTTAAAGATCGGTAAGAACTTAAAGTCATTAGTCAAATTCTTAAAAAAGAATGGATATGAAAAAAATGCTTATTTCGCGCGGCGCATGGGTTGTTCTTCACAAATCGTTGTCAAAAATTTATCTGAATTAATAGATAGCAAAAAAGAAGCCGGATATATGTCGACAATGATTATTCGCGGATGTGAAAGGGAAGTTTAGTGAAAATATATTTTATCGGAGCCGGAGCAGGGAATCCTGAACAATTAACTATTCAGGGAATGAAAATTATTAAAAAGGCAGATGTTATCATCTACGCGGGGTCATTGGTAAATAAAGATATTCTTAAATACGCGAAGCAAGGTGCTAAAATATATAATTCAGCTAAGATGAATATTAATGAAATTCGCGATGTGTACGCGAAATACAGAAAAAAGGCTGAAATATTAGCCAGAGTGCATACAGGCGATACATCATTATATAGCGCGATGCAGGAACAAATGGCATGGTGTGACACGCGGGGGATAGAATATGAAGTTATCCCGGGAGTAAGCTCATTCTGCGCTGCTTGTGCTTCGTTAAAACAGGAATTGACTCTTTCAGGGATAACCCAAACAGTTATTATTACCAGAATTTCCGGCAAAACAAAAGTTCCTTCCCGGGAAAATTTGAAAAATTTGGCAAAGATTAAAGCAACCTTGATTATTTTTTTAAGCGCGGGGCATATGGAACGTGTCGTGAGAAATCTTTTGCATGGATACAGCAGGAAAACACCTGCTGCTGTAGTGTATAAAGCTTCCTGGCCGGATGAAAAAATTATCAAAGGTACACTTACGGATATTGCCGATAAAGTAAAAGAAGCACAAATAACCCGCCAGGCGTTGATTGTCGTAGGGGATGTTTTGAAAAAGAAAAATTTTCAATTAAGTAAATTGTATAATAGAGAATATTCAACTATGTATAGGAAGGCTAAGTGAAAAAGATAGCGGTTTTACTTATTAATAAAGATGCCCAAAAGGCCGCGCGGAAATTAGAAGGTGGTTTTCCTGAGGCCGTATTTATTTACGCGGGGAAAAACCAGGGGAATAAAACACGGAATTTAAGCGAAATAATGAAGGAAGTTTTTTATCAGTATCAAGGGATCGTATTTTTCGCGGCTGCCGGCATTGTTATCCGATGTATCGCGCCGTTTATCAAGAATAAACATATCGATCCCGCGGTGGTGTGTGTGGATACCGCGGGCCGGTTTGTTATTAGTTTGCTTTGCGGGCATGAAGGCGGCGCTAATGAGCTTGCCTACAGGGTTGCAAATTGCCTTGACGCGGAACCGGTGATTACGACAGGAACGCAAGTGCATAGAAACATTATTGTTGGCGTGGGTTGCCGGAAAGGAATAAGCGCCGTTAAGGTCAAAAAAGCTATTCAAGCGGGGTTAAAAGAAGTAAATTGTTTATTGGCAAATGTGCGCCTTGCGGCAAGCATTGATCTTAAAAAAACGGAAAATGGTTTATTAAAGGCGTGCCGCGAACTGGAGTTGCCGTTAATCTTTATTTCTAAGGAGAGAATTAAGAATTTTAATGGAGAAATATCGTATTCAAAAGCGGCTTTGCGTCATATTGGAGTGCGTGGTGTATGCGAGCCGTGCGCGTTAATTGCCGGAAGGAGGACAGCATTAATACTAAAAAAAAGAATTTACAACGGAGTAACGGTGGCCATCGCGAAGGAAAGATTACGGTAGTCGGAATTGGCCCCGGCGATGTGTCTTTACTTGCTCCTTTAGCCGAACAGGCGTTAATAAAAAGCGATATTGTTGTAGGGTATAAAGCGTATTTAAAATTAGTTAGTTCTCTGATTGACAGTGATAAGATGGTATCCTTTAATATGAGACAGGAAAAAAAACGGGCTGAATTCGCGATAAACAAAGCGAAAGAAGGGCTGTCCGTATGCCTTGTTTCAGGAGGTGACGCGGGTGTATATGGTATGGCAGGTGTTGTTTTGGAGGCAATGCGTAATAACTCCGCAAAGGAATTTTCTTTTGAAATCATTCCGGGTATTACGGCTCTCTCAGCCGCGGCAAGTTTATTGGGCGCGCCGCTTACGCATGATTTCGCGGTTATTTCGTTAAGTGACCTTTTAACGGATTTAGCCTTAATCGAGAAAAGAATTAAATTAGCTTCGCAGGCTGATTTTGTTATAGTTTTTTACAATCCTAAAAGCCGCAAACGAATAAAACCTTTTCAAAGAGCAGGGGAAATTTTATTGAAATACAAAAATCCTATGACGCCTGTTGGGATTGTCCGCAACGCTTATCGTAAAGATGCCGTTATAGAGCTTACGGATATTGAAAACATGCTTTATTCCAATAACATTGATATGTTTTCAACCGTAATTATCGGGAACTCACAGACATATGTATCAGGTTCTAAAATTATAACCCCTCGTGGGTATAAGAATTTTTATTAGAAGCCAGCCCAAAATCTTTATTACAGGCTTATTTTGTAGAGAGGTACAAGATTGCAATATGTTTTTGGCAGTGGTATAATTAATACTCTAAATCAAAAATAGTTTATATAAGGAGCACGTCTGATGAATAAGATGACCGTTAAAGACGTAGATTTAAAAGACAAGTGTGTTTTAATGCGGGCGGACTTTAATGTTCCGCTGGATGAGAATTGCAATATCAGAGATGAATTGAGAATAGTCTCCGCGTTACCTACACTCAAGTATTGTATTGACAATGGGGCAAAAAGGGTAGTTCTTATGAGCCACCTGGGCAGGCCCAAAGGGCAGGTAGTTGAGAAAATGCGGCTTCGTCCTGTGGCAAAACGTCTTAGCGAACTGCTTGATATGCAGGTTTTGATGCTTGATGAGAGTATCGGAGAGGCGGTAGAGCAGGCAGTTAAAACCGCGGATGAGAAGATAATTCTGCTGGAAAATCTGCGTTTTTATGCTCAAGAGACTAAAAATGACCAGGATTTTGCTAAAAAACTGGCATCTTTGGGCGATATTTTTGTAAATGATGCCTTTGGTACGGCACATCGCGCCCATGCCTCAACAGAGGGGGTAACACATTATTTGCCTTCTGTAGCCGGATTTCTCCTTGAAAAAGAAATGGCTTTTCTTGGCAATGTCGTGGAGAACCCGGAAAAACCTCTTGTAACTATACTGGGAGGAGCTAAGGTATCTGATAAAATAAAAATGATCGAAAATATGATGGACAAAGTCAATTGCTTTCTGATCGGCGGAGGCATGGCCTATACATTTCTTAGGGCTCAGGGCAAACCGGTCGGAAATTCTAAATTAGAAGAGGATAAAATAGACCTGGCCAAGGGAATTCTTGATAAAGCCAGGCAGAAAAATATTGAGATAGTATTGCCTGTTGATAACCGCGTGGCAGATAAGTTCGATTCTGCTGCTAATATCCAGGATGTAGGAGAGGAGATCCCGGAGGGCTGGATGGGCTTAGATGTCGGGCCTAAAACTGTAAACCTTTTTAAGGATAAACTTAAAACCGCAAAAACAATCATATGGAACGGGCCTGTTGGAGTATTTGAAATGCAGCCATTTGCAAAAGGAACACAGGATTTAGCAGAGTATATCGCGACCCTGGATGCCATCAGTGTTATCGGCGGGGGGGATACTGCTTCGGCAGTTCGGCAGTTTAATGTTGTGGATAAAATGAGCCATGTTTCTACCGGCGGCGGGGCAAGCCTTGAGCTTCTTGAAGGCCTGGAATTGCCGGGTATCGCGGCATTGAATGATAAAGAATAAATAATAGTGATGAGTTGTGCGTATTGAGTATTAGGTATTTTAAGTATTGAGTAAGTTACGAGTTGTGTGTTAGCGTGCTTCCGTGTTAAAACATAGCGGGTATAGTAGAGTAGCGGGTAGGAATATATATTAATCCTGTAGGGGCGTGCCTTGTGTGCGCCCGGAACAATATAAAATAATTAAAAACCGGCGGTTAACTAAGCAATTATGAGAAAAACTGTGTACAAGAATAATTATAGTGCTTTTGATGGTTTTACTCTG
>DAOVNL010000108.1 GCA_030630245.1 Candidatus Omnitrophota bacterium
AATTAAAAAGTAAAAAAAGATTAAGGCATAGGAAATAAATAAAAAGCAGGATTTAAATTTTTTAAAAACTAACGAATAGTTGTTTTATTTAGAATCCACAGGATATATATGATCTATTTTTGTGAAAGGAATGTGTGATGAATATTTTAATAACCGGCGGGGCAGGTTTTCTGGGATCGCATTTATGCGGACGGTTTTTAAAAGACGGGCATTCAGTTGTTTGTCTTGATAATTTTATTACAGGATCGAGGGATAATATTGAAGGCATGCTGGATGATCCCAGGTTTAGCCTTATAGAGCATGATATATCCAAGCCGATTTGCTTCGCGGAAAAATTGGACTGGGTTTTGCATTTTGCTTCTTTAGCCTCACCGGTGCATTATATGAAATATCCTATTAAAACTTTGAAATCAGGGCTTAACGGGACTCACAATTGCCTGGGGATCGCGAAGGCACACAATGCGAAATTCCTTCTTGCCTCCACATCAGAAATATACGGAGATCCGATGGTACATCCTCAGCCGGAAACATACTGGGGAAACGTTAATTCGATAGGCATCAGGAGTTGTTATGATGAGAGTAAGCGGGGGGCAGAGGCATTGACATACGCTTATATGCGCCAACATAACCTGGATGTAAGGGTTATTAGAATTTTTAATACTTATGGCCCCAATATGCAGTTTAATGACGGCAGAGTTGTCTCTAATTTTATTTTGCGGGCGCTTTCCGATAAGGATCTAATTATTTACGGTGACGGTTCACAGACCAGGTCATTTTGCTATGTTGATGATTTAGTTGACGGAATAACTATTCTTATGGGAAAGGATTACAAACAGCCGGTAAATCTCGGCAATCTCGCAGAATATAAGGTCATGGATTTGGCGAACATTATAATCGAATTAATAAAGTCTAAATCTAAGATCAAATTTGAGCCGTTGCCTCAGGATGATCCGAAAAGAAGACAGCCGGACATTTCCATCGCAAAAAAAGTGTTAGGATGGCAGCCGAAGGTAAGTTTGAGAGATGGGTTGGAGAAATCCGTGGAGTGGTTTGTCAAGGAATTAAAAATAAAAAATGAATGCGCGGAATAAAACCGATCTGTTAATTGAATGGTTTAATGGGTTCTAAATTAAAAAAGAGGGATAACGTGAATATTGCTATTATTGGAACAGGTTATGTCGGCCTTGTATCAGGAACATGTTTCGCTGAGCTTGGTAATGATGTTATTTGCGTGGACAATAATGAAGAGAAAATCAATGCTTTGAATAAAGGAGTAGTTCCGATATATGAGCCTGGATTAGAAGAGCTTATTAAAAAAAACCGCAGGAAGAAAAAGCTGGTTTTTACATGTGACATAAAAGAAGCTGTAAGAAAATCAAAGATTATATTCATTGCCGTAGGCACTCCGCCCAAGGACAATGGAGATGCTGATCTTAAATATATAGAGGAAGTCTCCAGGAATATCGCCAAATATATGAATAACTATAAGGTTATTGTGGAAAAAAGCACTGTGCCGGTCGAAACAAATAAATGGGTTAAGTATATAATGCAGCTTAACAATCACAAGGTTGATTTTGATGTGGCTTCCAATCCGGAATTTTTAAAAGAAGGATCCGCGATAAGTGATTTTACGCATCCGGACAGGGTTGCACTGGGAGTGGAAAGTGAAAGAGCCAAAAAGCTTCTGCTTCAATTGTATGAACCGCTGAAAGCTCCGATTGTTGTAACTGATATTCAGAGCGCTGAAATCATTAAACACGCGTCTAATTCTTTCCTCGCTGCAAAAATCTCTTTTATTAACGCGGTTGCCAATATCTGTGAAAAGGTGGGAGCGGATGTAGAAAAGGTAGCCGAAGGCATGGGAATGGATAAGAGGATAGGGGAAAGTTTTCTTAACGCGGGAGTGGGCTACGGAGGCAGCTGTTTTCCTAAGGATGTTAAGGCTTTTATAAGAATCGCTGAAAAGCTTGATTGCGGGTTTGAATTGCTCAAGGATGTTGAGCGGATTAATGAAAAGCAGAAAAAGCTGCTGTTTAAGAAAATAGAACAGTCCTTGTGGATACTCAATGGCAAGACAATAGGGATTTTAGGGATTGCTTTTAAACCCAATACTGATGATATAAGATGTGCTCCGGCAATTGATATTATAAAGATGCTTCAGGGAGAAGGAGCTAAGGTAAGAGCGTATGACCCTAAGGCAATGGATCACGCGAAAAAGATATTGCCGAATGTAGATTTTTGCAAAAACAGCTATGATGTTGCCCGGGGCAGTGACGCGCTGGTTGTAATGACTGAATGGCCGGAGTTTAAAAGGTTGAGTCTTACAAAGATTAAAAAGCTTTTAAATCATCCAATTATTATTGACGGCAGGAATCTTTTTGACGCGAAAAAGATGAAAAAATCAGGGTTTAAATATACGAGTGTTGGCCGTCCTGACTTATGATATTAGTATATATAGCAAACCATAGCTGTTCAAATTGAGTCATCTTGAGCGCAGCGAAGGATCCCTTGTTAAGATTCTTCGTCGCTATCGCTCCTCAAAATGACGAAGGATTCAAGAAAAATAAAAATGGGCAAAGTAAGTATTTCTCAGGATTTACTAAATTCCATAATACAGATTATAGTAAACTATAAAAAACCCAGCAAGATAGTAATTTTTGGCTCAAGGGCCGGCAATAATTTCAATCCTACTTCGGACATCGACATTGCTATATTTGGGAAAGATTGGACAGATAAAGAAATTAATTTAGTAAGACATAATTTAAATGAATTCATAAAAACCCCTTTAAAATTTGATGTACTGAGTTTCGACCAAATCAGCAAGGAAGAACTTAAACAAGATATTTTAAAGAAAGGTAAGGTAATATATGGATTTTAGAAGAATTGAGGAGATTTGCTCGGACTTTAAAAAGGCGTTGAAAAGATTAGAGGAAGCCTTGGCTGAGGATTTAACCAAAGGAAGCATTGTAATCGACGGTACAATCCAAAGGTTTGAATTTACTTTTGAGTTATCATGGAAGCTGGCTAAGTTTGCTCTAAAATACAGCGGTGTTGATGTAGAAACTCCGAGAATGGTAATAAAAGAAGCTTTTAAAGCGGGTATAATTAAAGATGGTGACGGCTGGATAGATATGCTTGAAGATAGAAATAAAACCGCGCATATTTATGATGAAACTCAGGCATTAACAATCTATGAGAAAATTAAAAATTCCCACTATAAGCTGTTATATAATTTCGCGAATGAGATTGAAAAATTTACAAGTTAAAATAAATCATAGCTGTCCAAGTTGAGTCATCCTGAGCGTAGCGAAGGATCTATTGTTAATTGGACACGTATGATAATCAGTAGAAATAAAAAAATGAACAATTTATCTATAGCAATCATTATTCCAGTCAAGGAGTTTAACAATAACTTAAAGAAATGTTTAGAAAAATGTCTTGAACTTGATTATCCCGATTATGAGGTTATTGTTTTCCCGGATGAGTTAAGCCGGCAATTCGATGAATTTAAAGAGAAGATCCGGGTAATCCCTACCGGCAGTATGGGGCCTGCTGATAAGAGGGACATGGCGCTGCGGCATTCCATGGCAGAGATATTTGCTTTTTTGGATGATGATGCCTATCCTCAAGGCGACTGGCTGAAGAAAGCGCTTGTACACTTTGATAACGCGCGGGTGGCAGCTGTGGGCGGGCCCGGGGTAACGCCAAGGGATAGCTCATTGCCGGCACACGCGAGCGGGCACGTTTATTCTTCGGTGCTTGCTTCAGGCAGATACGTTTACAGATATGTGCCGGGAAAGAAAATAATGGAGGTTGATGACTATCCCTCTTGTAACTTTATCATAAGAAGGGATATTTTTGAAGAACTTGGCGGTTTTGATAATAAATTCTGGCCTGGAGAAGATACCAAACTGTGCCTTGACATAACAAAAAAACTGGGCAGGAAGATCATATATGATCCTGAGGTTGTTGTCCATCACTACAGGCGGGACCTGGGGGTTAGACATTTTGCGCAGGTAGCAAATTACGCGCTTCACAGGGGGTATTTTGCCAAACGTTATCCGGAAAATTCCCGAAAAGCCGCGTATTTTATGCCGAGTTTATTTGTAGGATTGCTTCTTAGCGGAGCAGTATCATCCTTGGTATTTCCTGCTCTAAGAGCGCTTTATTTAGGTTGTGTTTTACTTTATTTTTTGATAATCGCGGCCAATGTTATTTGGGGGCTGCTAATAGATGAAAAAATTTCCTTTAGTAAGAAAATTTTACTTGTTGTACCGGTAATGATAGGTATTGTATTTACTCATATTTGTTATGGAATATTTTTTGCAAAAGGGCTGCTGATTAGTAAACTTAAAGAAGAGTAAAATTTATGAAGATAGTTATATCATAT
>DAOVNL010000078.1 GCA_030630245.1 Candidatus Omnitrophota bacterium
ACGCGGGATATAGTAAGAGATAGCAAGTAGAGAGTAGATATTTTATAGTATAACCTATTGCGCAGATAAATTGCCGTACATTTATAATGTTGCGCTTTTTCAGCTTCCTCGACGTACCGTTACGTGACCCCGTTGTCACGGGCAACGTGACTCACGGGGCAGAGGGTATGCCTGCGGGAGCTTCAGCCGCGTGTTTTGCCTTGCCCGAATGGGTATATCTGTATGGCATTTTGCGTACTTGTTACGTCGACGCGTACATGTATTTTTTTTGTGGTTTGAATTCTTTATAAATATCTGCTTTTGAGCTTAAAAACCTCTTGCTATCAAATATTATAAAACTTATAATATATTAAGAATTTATGAACAATATTCTATACTTTATTGTAATATAGTAAAGATGTGTTAACAAAAGCAAAACGCTCTATGGGCATAAAAAATAATCATGTTTACTCATTCTCGGCTGACTTCCATACCATCCTCAGAGATGACCCCATTTTGGCGGGGTAAATCCGTAAACATAGTTATTTTTTTAGTTACTTTTTCTGAGTAATAGGCTTTGCTGCAAAACGACAAAGCTACACGAATGATCACTAATATTTAACAAATGTTCACAAATAGTTCGTCGGTAATTTGTGTTAAATTTGTATTTTAATTCGTGTTGATTTGTGGGGACTGTGTTTCGCAACAGTCCCTAATAATCTTTAGGGTGATTTGCTATGGAGAAAAAAAATTTCTTGCGTCCCAATCGAAGTAAGAGCAGCAGCCGTAACTTTAAAATAACTATGGTGATTCTGCTTTTTTTCCTTACTTATTTCCGCACGGCTGTTCAGATCTACTATCCGGAAAATTTTATACTTCCCGATGAGGTTTTACTGTTTGTCATGCTGTCCATTGTTGCCTATTTGTGGATACAGGAAGTAAAAGACAAAAATTATCTGCTTTTACTGCATGAGAAACTTAAAATAAGTAATGAAAAGCTTGAGCAGGAGATACAGATCAGGAAAAGAAAGGAGCATGAGCTGAGAGTTGCCCATGACGAGCTGGGTGTTCGGGTTCAAAAAAGAACGGAAGAATTATTAAAGGCTAAGGATTATGCCGAGAGGATTTTTCAGGTTGTGCCCAGCGCGGTTTTTACCGTGGATAAAAACAAATATATTGTCAGTTGGAATAAGAATGCCGAGGAGCTTACCGGCTACACAGCTAAGGAAATGGTCGGTAAAAGATGCGTAGAATTTACTAAATTTCCCTGCCGGGATTCTTGCCATTTATATGATGCGAATATTGAAAAGCCGATCAGCGGAGAAGAATGTATCCTGGTGAGAAAAGACGGACAGGATTTGATCGTCTTAAAAAACGCGGATTTGCTCAAAGATGATAAGGGCAATATAATAGGCGGAATTGAGAGTTTTGAAGATATTACCGAGCGCAAGATGGTTGAAGAGGAGTTGCGTTTAGCGCGGGAAGAATTGGAAAAGAGGGTTGATGAACGAACGCGGGAGCTTTCCAAGGCATATGATGCTCTTAAAATTGAGGTAGATGAACGTTTAAACGCGCAGCAGGAATTGCAGATAGCCTATTCTCAGCTGAAGGCAGCACAGCAGCAGATAATTGAGGCGGCAAAGATGCAGGTTGTCGGGCGTCTGGCAAGCGGTGTGGCTCATGAGGTGAAAAACCCGCTGGCAATCATACTTCAGGGGGTTGACTTCCTGAATACCATAATAAAAGATGCCGATGAACATTCACCGATAGTTTTGGGGCATATGAGGGATGCGGTAAAAAGGGCGGATAATATTATCCGCGGTTTGCTGGATTTTTCAAGTGTTGCGAAACTTGAAGTAAGCTTTTATGATATAAATAAAATCGTAACAGAATCGTTATTATTAACAAAGCATCAGCTGGATAAATACCATATTAAAGTTACCCGGCAGCTGCAGGAAAATCTTCCTGAGCTTGAACTGGATAGAAACAAGATCGAGCAAGTTATGGTGAATCTGATTTTGAATGCTGCCCATGCCATGGCCGACGGAGGAACATTAACTATCAGGACATACGAGCAGGAAATTATTGTTGATGATCCGATCTCGGGGCTTCGGAGTAAGGGTGATCCAAACCAGAGAGAAAGAATAGTAGTAATAGAGATCGAAGACACAGGTACGGGCATTTCTGATGAGATATTAACTAAAATATTTGAACCGTTCTTTACTACCCGGCGCAATGCCGGAGGCGCGGGTATGGGCTTATCAATAGTAAAGAACCTTATTGAGATGCATAACGGGCAGATCAACATTAGCAATAAACCGGAGAGCAGCGGTGCTGTTGTAAAGGTGATGTTTTGGATATAGAATTAATCTGCTAAGCCGAGATTATCGTATCAAAAAGGAGGAAAAACATGGAGAAAAGGAAAGTACTGATCATTGACGATGAGGTTAGCTTTATAGATATAGTAAAAATAAATCTGGAGCGGACAGGAAATTATATTGTCAGGGCTGAGCATGACGGGATAAAAGGGCTTGCTGCTGTAAAGGAATTTCAGCCGGACGTAATATTACTGGATATCATAATGCCGGATATCTCAGGTGACGAGATTGCTATACAATTACAAAAGGAAGAAGATACAAAACACATTCCCATAGTATTTCTCACTGCTGTTGTAAAAAAAGAAGAAGCTGCTTCCGGAGGGGCTATAATAGGAGGCAAGACTTTCGTTGCTAAGCCCACAACAGTTGAAGAACTCATAAAGGTTATTGAAAAACAGGTTCAAGCCGGCTAATTTCCTTGCAGGCCAACAGGATGTCAGTCGAGAATGCCGCCAAGCTCATCTTCAGAGCTCGATGTGGCGAGTCTCGCCATGCTTTTTGGCGGGAGTCAAAATAAATTCTCTATAGTTGCTTGAGGTACTGCCGTAATCTCCCTAAAACTTAATTATACCTGCTATAACTCACCCATTACTTATAATCTGTTTTTTTACTTGACTTATGCGGCTTGAAGGCGTAATTTTGTTTTGTAAGGGGCCGGAGGTGTTTTTATTTAAAGCACAAGGATAAATTAAGGCAGCTCTAATCAGGCGGTTAGGGTTGTCTGTTTGTTTTTAGGAGGCGTGCTGCATGAGAGATGAAGATAAAAATAAAGATCAGCTTATAGCTGAGATCGCTCTGTTGCGTAAAAATAAGAATCTATCAGATGCGTATTTGGACTTGACCGATTCAATGCTGGTTATTATCGGTAAGGATAAAAGAGTTTCTTTTGTAAATAAAAGAGCCTGTCAGATACTCGGATATGAAAAAGACGAGATCGTCGGGAAAGACTGGTTTGAACATTTTCTGCCGCTAAACCTGAGGGCAGAGGTGGGTAATGCTGCCGCGGCTATATTAAGAGGCGAAATGAAGCCGGTAGAATATTTTGAAAATCCGGTATTGTGTAAAAACGGAGAAGAACAGATAATTTTATGGCATAATACTTTTTTGAAAAATGAAACCGGCGATATTGTTTCAATCTTGAGTTCAGGAGGAGATATTCCCGAACGCAAAAAGATAGAGCATGATTTAGAACAGCAGAAATATTGTCTTGAACGCGCGCAGCAGATAGGAAAGATCGGCAGCTGGGAATTGGATGTCAAAAATAATCAGCTTATCTGGACAGATGAAACGTATGAAATATTCAGACTGCCGCTTGGAATAGAGCCTACATATGAAATCTTTTTAAACTGTGTTCACCCGGATGACAGAGAGTTTGTGGATAAGAAATGGAATGCGGCTTTAAACAAAGAGCCGTATGATATTGAGTATCGCCTGCTTTGTGACGGAGAGATTAAATGGGTAAGGGAAAAGGCGGAGCTGGAGTTTGATGCGCAAGACTCATGTGTTGGAGGCACAGGTTTTACGCAGGATATCAGTGAGCGCAAGCGTATGGAAAAGTCTCTACACGAGGCAAATGACATTATTAATCGCAGCCCGGCAGTTGCGTTCCTCTGGAAGAATGAGGAAAACTGGCCGGTGGAGTTTGTCTCTGAGAATGTTGAGGAACTATTTGGTTACTCTAGCGAAGAATTTACTTCCGGGAAGATCGCTTACGCAAAGACAATTTATCCTGCTGATCTTGAGAGAGTGAAGAGCGAGGTTGTTCTTTACAGCGCGGATAAAAAACGGCACAGTTTTGAACACGCTCCTTACAGGATTATAACAAAGAATGGGGAAGAAAAGTGGGTAGAGGATATAACCTATATTCGCAGGAACGATGATGGAGGGATAACCTATTACGAAGGCATTATATATGATATAACAGAGCGCGCGAAAGCAGAGCGGGAAGTTCTCATAAGTAAAAACAGGTTCGAGGAGCTTTTTGATAATATGAGCAGCTGTGCGGCAATATACAATGTTGTGGATAACGGCGAGGATTTTGTTTTTATGGATTTTAATAAGGCAGGGCAAAAAGCGGAAAAAGCGGATAAGCAGGATCTTATTGGCAGGCGGGTTACGGAAGCGTTTCCCGGGGTAAAGGATTTCGGGCTTCTTGATGTTTTAAAACGCGTCTGGCAAACAGGTGAGCCGGAATATTTCCCTGTAAAAGAATACAAGGAGGAGCGTATTTCCGGATGGAGAGAAAATCATGTTTATAAACTGGTTACCGGCGAGCTTGTAGTTATTTATGAAGATGTCACCGAAAAGAAAAAGATGGAAGAAAAAGAGAAAGAGCTGATCACGGAAAAAGCAGCGACTAATGCTGCTAAACAAAAGGCGCTTGAACTTGTGATGGCTTATCAGGAGTTAAAAGACACGCAGATGCAGTTGATGCAGGCGGAAAAACTCGCCGGTATCGGCCATCTGGGAGCAGGCATGGCGCATGAGTTGAACAGCCCTTTGACAGGAGTACTGAGCCTGCTCAGGTCTTATAAAAAAGAAAAAGACCCCTCAAGCATAGAGTATGTGGATCTTCAGGAAATGGAAAAGGCGTGTGTGCATATGGCGAATATTATTAAAAGCCTTAATGTGTTTGCCAGGCAGGCAACTGAAGCGGTTGAACTTGTTGATTGTAATGATGCTATTGAGGTGACGCTCAGCTTCAGCGGGCATCACTTTAAAAGCGGCAAGGTCAAAATAGAGAAAAATTATGAAAAGAACCTTTATCTTATCAAAGCCAGCAGAAATCAGATCCAGCAGGTGATAGTGAACATGATAACCAATGCCTGTGATGCGATGCCCCAGGAAGGCGTGTTTACCATTACAACAAGAAAC
>DAOVNL010000154.1 GCA_030630245.1 Candidatus Omnitrophota bacterium
AACTACAACTTTTTGGGTACTGCTTAAATCTTTTAGCAGCAGCCTCCAGAACAAGGATGATATAAATGCCTTTAAGAGAAAAATTCCGGAAAAGATCGTTGGCAAGGCAGTAGCTATATTCATATTATCCTTAGGCTTTGTTATTTTGTTTATGTATCTTTTATCTGTTTTCGAAGCGCTGTCTTTCAAGGATTTGATCTTTGAAGTTGTATCCGCGTTCGGCACTGTAGGACTTTCTACAGGTATTACAGCGCAATTTCATAATGCCGGTAAATTACTGATAACCTGCTTAATGTTTTTAGGAAGGCTGGGGCCTTTAACAATTGTTCTGGCGTTTTCAGGGTATAAAAGAAAAATAAATTATACCTATGCTCAAGAAAAAATTATGGTCGGATGAATACACAGTAAGAGAAAGGGGTATTAACATGTATTATCCTGTTTCGAGATTAAGAAGATTACGCAAAAGCCATCTTTTGCGGGAAATGGTTAAGGAGACGGATTTAAGCGCTTCTTCTTTTATCTATCCTGTTTTTGTGGTTGATGGCAAAAACATAAAAGAATCCGTAAAATCAATGCCGGGGATTTTTAAGCTATCTGTGGATAATTTACTGAAAGAGGTCAAGGAAGTTGAGAGTTTGAATATTCCGGCTATTATGCTTTTTGGCATCCCTGAGAAAAAGGATGAGAGGGCTACGGCTGCTTATGCAAAAAACGGTATTGTGCAAACAGCAATAAAAGCGCTCAAAGAAAAGCATTATAATTTGCTGATCGCGACGGATGTATGCCTTTGCGCTTATACAGCTTCCGGTCATTGCGGGATAGTGAAAAACAAAATTGCTCCGGCTCAGGAGAACCCGGAGCAAGAAAACGTTTCGGAGACGTCTTCCAGCGAAGAAGAGGTTGTTGTCTATAATGACGCGACATGTGAATTGCTTGGCAAAATGGCCTTGTCGCACGCGGAAGCAGGAGCAGACATAGTCGCGCCAAGCTCCATGATGGACGGACAGGTTGCCGTTATCCGGAAAACTTTGGATATAAACAATTTTAAACATATCCCGATAATGGCTTATAGCGCGAAATTTGCTTCGAGTTTTTACAGTCCGTTTCGTGATATCGTAGGTTCCAGTCCAGGTACAGGAGATAGAAAAACATACCAGATTAATCCCGGCAATACAGCCGAGGCTTTAAGAGAAATAGAGTTTGATATTCAGGAGGGAGCGGACATGGTTATGGTAAAGCCGGCGCTTGCTTATCTGGATATAATAGCTAAGGCAAAGCAGAAATACCAGATGCCGATGGTCGCTTATAATGTAAGCGGTGAGTTTTCCATGGTTAAGGCGGCAGCGTCACTTGAGTATATAGATGAAAAATCAGTTACCCTTGAAATATTAACAAGCATAAAAAGGGCAGGAGCCGATTTGATCATTACTTATCATGCTAAAGACGCGGCACGATGGTTAAGCGGAAAATTTCTGTTATAGTTAGCGAGGAACGCAAATGTGTTGATTTCCTGGAATATTACCAAAGCGTGCAATTTAAAATGCGAACATTGTTATCGTGATGCGGGAATTGCTGAGCATGATGAGCTTAACCTGAAAGAAGGGAAAAAGCTCTTAAGAGAGTTTAAAGATCTTAATTTCCGCCTGATCATCTTTTCCGGAGGAGAACCGGTCCTAAGAGAAGAACTTTTTCAGTGGATCCCTTTTGCGCGGGAATTGGGGTTAATAAGCGTTTTAGGTACAAACGGTACGCTTATTGATGAAAAATGCGCCGGGCGCCTTAAACAGGCAGGTTTAAAACGCCTTGGCATCAGTATTGATTCTGTTGATGAAAAAAAGCATGATAAATTCCGCTGCTTTGATGGGGCATGGAAACAGGCGGTTCGGGGCATGGAAAATGCCAGGAAAGCCGGCCTTGAGGTTCAGGTGCATACTACGGTTACCAAAAAAAACATTAATGAGGTCTTAGCTGTTACAGATTTCGCGCAAAATATCGGCGCGCAGGCGCATCATATATTTTTTCTTGTGCCTACAGGAAGAGGCAAGAAGATCGATGATATTATCCCCGGTGCGCAAGAATATGAGAGGTTGATTGAGGAAATACTCCATAAGCAAAAAACTGTAACTCTTGAACTAAAACCTGTCTGTGCCCCGCAGTTTGTGCGTATTGCCAAAGAAAAAAATATTAAGACACGTTTTGAAAAAGGCTGTCTTGCCGGCATAAGCTATGCCTGCATTCTTCCCAACGGTGACGTGCACCCGTGTCCTTATATGCCGATAAACCTGGGAAATGTCAGGAACGAAGGCGGGTTTAAAAAGATCTGGCGGGAAAATAAGGTCTTTGAGGATTTGCGAGGGCTGAAGCTTCATGGTAAATGCGGAATATGTGAGTTTAAAACCCTGTGCTCCGGCTGCCGTGCCGCGGCGTTTCATCAATCCGGAGGAGATTATCTGGCAGAAGATCTGAATTGCAATTATGAGCCGAAAACAAAAACTAATCTTGAAAATTCTCAAAACATTACAGTCTGATTTTCCTCTCACTAAAAATCCTTATCGGGTGTTGGCCGGTAAGCTTGGCATGGATGAGGATGCGCTTATTACCGAGATTAAACTGTTGAAAAGAAAAGGTTATGTGCGCAGGATAGGAGCGGCCGCTTCAGCTGCGCATCTTGGATATAAAAGCGCTCTTATTGCCGCAAGGCTGGGAAAAACATTTATGGGCAGAAACATTGCTTTTATAAACGCGCATGAGAATGTAACGCATAATTACTTAAGAGACGCGAAATATAATGTCTGGTTTACGTTCAGCGCGAAAACAAAAAAAGAGATCGAAAATTTTATCCGCGTTTTTAAAAAACGCAGGGGGGTTATCGATGTGTTGAGCCTGCCGGCAAAAAAAACATTTAAAATAAAGGCAGAGTTCAGGTTTTAGATGATTTAGCGGGAAAAGTGATGTTGACTAAAATAGAAAAACAGATATTAAATTTTATACAGGGCGACTTGCCGCTTGAAAGTTCTCCTTACGCTAGTCTTGCTAAGAAGCTTAACATTGATGAGGTTAAGATCGCGGATAAAATAGCATCACTTAAAAAAAGAGGCTATATTCGCAGGTTTGGCGCGTTTTTAAGCCATGACATGGTTGGTTTGAAGGCAAATTGCATGTGTGTATGGAGCGTTCCTGAGGAAAAGATTGAAAAAACAGGGAAACTTTGCAGTAAAGAACCGGCTATAAGCCATTGTTATCTGCGTGTAAGTAAACGCGATTGGCCGTATAATTTTTATACTATGGTGCACGCAAAAACTAAGTCAGAGTGCCAAAAGATAATTAAATCCATAGCAAAAAAATGCAAAATTGATGATTATAAAACGCTGTTCAGCTTAAGGAAATTTAAAAAAACAAGCCCCGTTTATAGGGTATGAT
>DAOVNL010000079.1 GCA_030630245.1 Candidatus Omnitrophota bacterium
CCTTACTCACCCCGTACCGTATCGCGTACTCGCGTAAGGAAGGGAACAACCCCGCCTTCTGGCGTTCTCTTTGTATGCGCAGAATATTCACTACATCCGCGTTTTTCAAAGCCTGCGGCAAACTGGTTGTCACATTAACTCCCATTTTTTCAATGTCCTTAGGGATTAGCGTTCTCGGTCCGCACAAGGTTACGCGCGCGCCCAGTTTTTTCAATCCCCAAATATTGCTGCGGGCTACTCTTGAATGGGATATATCACCGATAATCGACACGTTCAGCCCTTTGATCCTGCCTTTTTTCTCTTTTATCGTAAATATATCAAGCAAGCCTTGAGTCGGGTGTTCATGGCAGCCGTCACCGGCATTTATAATGGACGATCTCACACAACCTGACAAAGTTTGAGCAATACCGCTTGCCGAATGCCTGATGATTATCACATCAACCTGCATAGCCTCGATATTTTTCATCGTATCTTTTACGGTCTCGCCTTTTTTGATTGCGCTTGTTGAAGTAGCTATGCTTAGTGTATCCGCGCTTAATCTTTTGGCGGCAAGCTCAAAGCTGAAACGCGTTCTGGTAGATGGTTCAAAGAAAAAAAGTACTATTGTCTTTCCCCTTAAAGTAGGGACCTTCTTAACCTTACGAGTTGATATCTCTTTAAAAGACGCCGCGGTTTCAAGGATCAGGTCTATTTCATCCTTGCTTAAAACTTCAAGCCCTATAAGATCTTTTTTCGTCCACCCGTTCATCTCATTCCTTTTCTTTGCTAAAGAGGACTACTTCCTCTTTAGCATCAACTTCCTTTAGCCTGACTTCAACACTTTCATCTAAAGTTGTCGGTACATTTTTCCCCACATAATCAGCGCGTATGGGCAGTTCCCTGTGCCCCCGGTCAACTAAAACGGCCAGCTGAATATTTTTCGGCCGGCCTAAGTCTATAAGCTCATCAAGAGCACACCTTATTGTGCGGCCCGTAAACAGGACATCATCCACCAGGACAACTATCTTATCGTTAATATCAAAATTTATCTTTGTGCTATGTACTACCGGACAGGTATCAATCATGGTCAGGTCATCGCGGTAAAGCGTAATATCAAGGATGCCCAGCGGTATTTCATTGCCGTCGATTTCTTTGATCATCTTTACTATACGGCTGGCAAGATTCGCCCCCCTGTTGCGTATACCCACAACAGCAATTTCATTTGTGCCCTTATTTCTTTCTAATATCTCATGACTTATACGCATTAAGGTGCGTTTGATCATCTGCTCATCCATTAACTTTGATTTCTCTTTTAGCGTCATTTATAAGCTCCTTGTCGATTAATAAAAAAAACCTGCCTTTTTGCCGGATTTCTCGCGTAAAATAAGCAGGTTTTGAATTTCATATTGGTTCTCCTTACTAGCCTCTCAGGACTAATTTAAAGGTTTATTTTTTAAAATATAGCATATGAGACAGTCTTTGTCAAGTAAGTAATAAAAATTACGTGGAAATGCGGGCAGATCCGTAAGGTCTGGCCGGGAGTTATTAAATATTCCCCGTGCAGCCGGTTACACCTACTTACCCCGCGGGTTGTCGGTTGATAAAGAGAGTATCTTCATAATCTCAGAAAGTATTTCCTTTTCCCTGTCCTTTAAACCGCTGCGTTTATACAATCCAGCCAGATTATAATAGGCCTCCAGGTATTCGCCATCGAGTTCAATCGCCTTTAAATAATGCGCCTTTGCATCATTATATTTCTTTAGTTTTTCATAAACCGCTCCCAAATGATTGTAAGCAGGCGCAAAAGTCTTATCCATGCTTTTTGCCTGCTGCAAAACCTTCAAAGCTTTTATAAACTGCTGTTTTTGAATATAGGCCGCCCCAATATTAACCATTGTCCCTACATCATCCGGATCAATAACCATGGCCTTTTCATAATAGACCAATGCTTCATCAATTCTATTTTGCTTAGCTAAAGAAATGCCGATATTTGAATATGCGGCTGAATCATCAGCATCGCCTTTTATTGTTTCCTGAAACTTAGCTATTGCCTTTTCATACTCACCCTTTTCTAGATATAAAACTCCAAGATTATATATAGCATCAAGGTTGTTAGGATCCAAACGCTGCGCGTTTTCAAAAGACTTGAGAGCCTTTTGTATATGTCCTTTATAACGAAATGCCGCGCCAAGATTAAAAAACCAGCGCGACTTATTATCCTTAGCCACATCGAAAAATCTCGTATTCACAAAAGCAAACATTATAAATAAAAGAATCAGCGAAAGAGTTAATGTTTTATATTCCCTCTGTTTTAATTTATCAATGAACCAGACTAAAGCATTTGAAGCGAATATGATAAAATAAGGAACAACAGCTATGCGGTAGCGGCTGACAACAAAGAATATGATCATAAGTAAAAATTGCGACAGGATAAAAAGGTCAAGCAGTATAACCGACTTCTCTCTTTTAAAAGATACCGCTATCCCAAGCAGGGCCAGCGGGCAGATTATCCCAAACGGCAAGGAAATAAAGCCTCTTGAGAAAACAAGGATCTGAAGCAAAGGCGACCAGATCCTGAAAAAATAAATACTCTGATTCTCAGGAATTTCATAAGCATTAAAAAAATAATAAAATTTACGCGCAAGCAGATTGAACCATTTTACAGGATTTCTTATAATAAACCGCATCGCTTTAAACGTCCAAAACCCGGAAACCTCAGACGGTTTCATCTTCCTGCCTTCAATTCGCTCCGCCGTTTTTATTGAAGATACCCACACATTGTCTTTCCATCCGGAATAAGAATAATCTCTTGAGGGAGCGATTGCCGTCTTCCCATCGGCATACGGATTATTTCCTATGTAAAGATTGATCCCCGCCGTTGATGAAAGCAAAACAAAATCCTGACCCTGAAAATAGTTGCGTATAGCAAAAGGCATCAGCATTAAAATAATTCCAACAAGAATTGACAAAAACGGGATTATTTTCTTATAGCGAAAATTTTTAACCTCCGCATTGGGTTTGTTATCAAAAAGATATACCCATAAAAGCATTAAAGGAAAAAACAGGATAACATTAGCGCTTACCTGCAGCGCTATCCCGAATAATATGCCGCAGCCAAGCCACTTCCAAATACGAGAATTATCAATTGTATAAAGCAAAGCCAAAAGAAAACTTATATTAAAAAATATTGCCAGGCCTACATTCAGGAATTGAGCATCAAAATGTATAAAAACACCGTAAATACTGCAGATAAAAGCGGCAATGATGCCGACATTCCTGCTGAAAACTTTTTTGCCCAGAAAATAAACCAAAACACAGTTTAATGAGCCGAGTATCATTTGCACAACTCTTGCGGCAGTAAAACCAATTCCAAAAATCTTAAATATGACAGCTATAAAATAAACATATAAAGGCACTCGCGGGGTAACCAGTCCCTTTATCAGCCAATCTCCCGCAGCAATGCGCTTAGCAAATAAATAATGAGACAGCGCATCAATTATCGGACTATCATAAAAAGGATTCTGCTTAAACTGATATAAGTAAACCAGGCGCAGGAAAAGAGCAAGCAAAAAAATCCCGCTTACCCATAGAAAATTTTTCAGTCTTATTCTGTTATTAGTCTCTTTCACTAAATTCATTTTTTTAATTCCGGCATGATAAATTTACTAAAAACTGATCTGATAAGAAAAAACGGCTTCCTCAATATAAATTTATTATAAATCTTAAAAAATTTAAACGGATTTCTTAAAATTAATTTTAAATTATAAATCCAGTACCACCTTCTACGCAAATTCTCGAGAAATTTTTGGTCAAAACTCTTTGTCTTAAAACTTGATTTAAAATAATCAAGTTGAACCGGATCATTACTCAAATACCCTCTATCAACACACTCCTTATAAATCTCCGTCCCGGGCAGTGGATTGGCCAAAAAAAGAGAAACCCTGTCAAGTTTGATCTTTTCCATAAACCTCAAGGTGTTATAAATTCCTTCCTTTGTTTCCTGAGGAAAACCAATAATAAAAAATCCATAGCTATCCATACCATGCTTTTTTATTAGTTTGGCAATACGCATTGATTGATCAAGATCAATAGGTTTTTTGATGATTTCACGCAGTGTTTTTTGATCACCGCTTTCAATAGCCAGAGTAATCTCATAGCAGCCGCTTTTTTTCATTAAAATTATAAGTTCCTCATCCAAAGTCTGCGCGGCAATTCCATTGGGAGTATTCCAGGTAAAATTAAATCTTTTATCAATCATGCCTTGAAATATTGTTTTTGCTCTTTGCTTGTCAAGAGTAAGATTATCATCAAAAAATTTAATTTCTCTAATTCCCATTTTTTTTAACTCCGCCATCTCTGCAAGTACGTTCTCAGCGCTGCGCGTACGGTAGATGCGTCCCCAGAAAACAGAAGAACTGCAGAAAGAACACTTATACGGACACCCGCGGGAAGTTATCATGTTAATTGCCGGCTCCTGCCTGCTAACTAATCCCATCGGTAAACCAACTTTAAAATATTTTTTAAGCGGAAGAAGATCACGCGCAGGATAAGGAATCGCATCAATATTTTTAATGAAATCCTTTTTAGGGTTTATTTGAATTTGCTCATTGTTCCTGAATGCAATACCATCCGCTTGCTCATATGAATTGCCCGCATTAATGTTATCAAGCAAACTCTTAAAAGTCACTTCCCCTTCTCCCAGAATTATAAAATCAATTGATGGACAAAATTTCAGGCAATCTTCAGGAAGAAATGTTGGATGAGCACCTCCCACAACAGTTAATATATCTGCTGAAACTGATTTTACACTACAGCAGATATCAGCAACCACTTTAAACTGATTCGAATAAATACAGGAAATGCCTACAACATCAGGAGTAAATTCCTCTATCTTCCGCTTTATCTGCTCGACTGAAAGACCATAGCACATAAAACCCTCTGTTATGGATATCTCCTGATTGTATCCTTCAATAGCAGCGTCCAAAAGCCTTACTTCATAATCATTTCGCAGGAACGCCCCGATATAACTTATACCCAAAGGAGGCATGATTTGTTTAGGGCTCTCACAAGAAAAAATAACCGGAGCAAATATAAGTAAAACTTTTTTTATTCTTTGCTTTATCAGTTTCATTTTCTAATAATTTTCATTACATCCACCCAAATTGTACGAAAAATCATTATGGGATGCGTCAGGATAAGCGTTAAATACTTCTTAAA
>DAOVNL010000135.1 GCA_030630245.1 Candidatus Omnitrophota bacterium
TCTGCAGGTAACAGGGGGTATAATTACAGAGTATGTATCCGGCCCCGACCCCGACCCCGCCAAAAATTTTACTTTTGATTTGGGCAGCGGAGACGCGACTTTGCATGAGGTTCACGCGCAGATATTTTATCAGAAGGATCCTGGCCCTGACGGTCCTGAGGTAACCGATGGGACTGTTAAGGATACAGTCCGTGGAGTCGGTAAGTATATCTACGATATAGCAGAAGGGGTTTTCGCCAAGGATGATTGCGAAGCCGGCGATGTTGTTTTAATTAGCGATGATGATAAAGCGGATGTAATGAAATCATCCATACGCTTTGATACCCGCGTGGCAGGTGTTGTGTCAAAGGAACCGAAAATTTATATGGGGTCAAATAAAGAAAAGCTTCCGCTTGCTTTAGCCGGAGTGGTCAAGTGCAAGGCTACCGCGGAAAACGGGAGTATAAAAAGAGGGGATTTGCTGGTTACCTCTTCTTTGCCCGGTTATGCCATGAAGGCTGATCCTCAGGAGGTTAAGCCGGGAATGCTTATCGGAAAGGCAATGCAGCCTTTAAAAGGGAATACAGGGAAGATTTATATATTGGTAACCAAAAAGTAAAAAGGTATTCTTCTATGAGGAAGATAAAAATCAAAATAATTTTTATGTTATGCCTTTGTATTATTGCGGGATTGTTGTCTGCTGCCTGTAGTTTCGCGCAGCAGGGCTCAACGCAATCAGTTGAGGTTGCCGGTTATAGTTTTAATACTAATACCGCAAATATGCTGCCGGTTGCCTACGGCGTGCTGGTGAGTAAAAGGTTTAACGATGAAGATGATCCGGCTTATTTTCTTGATCCAAGCGGTCAGAGTATGTTGAAATCTCTGCGGGTTTATGACGGGATAGATTTTGATGACGATCAGCATAATCACAATCTGTTTACTACTGAGTTGCCGTTTATAGTCCGTCACGACACAAGCGGTTATTTTATCAATTTTGACCAATTTGGAACTAGCGCTGGTTATGCGAAATACCATTATTTAACGGCTTTTAAATTTCATATGGAAGACGATGACCACATAACTTCAGAGTCTCTGAGTCAAAGAGGCGGGGGTAAATTTGTTTATGATATTGCCGAGGCAGTGCTTGTTGCTGAGGGCGAGCCGGGAGATGTTGTGGTTATAAGCCAGGATGAAGATATAACGCTTGTAAGATCAAAAAAGAAATTTGATGTTAAAGCGGCGGGAGTTATATCATCAGATCCTAAAATTTATATGGGGTATTCTCCTCAAGGTAAAAAAACAGGCAGATATAAACCGCTTGCTTTAGCCGGTATTGTGCTTTGCAATGTGACCGCGGAAAACGGGGCAATTAAAAAAGGCGATATTTTGGTCAGCTCTTCCTTGCCCGGGCATGCGATGAGAGCGGATCCGGAGCAGGTTACTCCGGGTATGATGTTGGGCAGCGCCTTGGGAAGCCTGGAGCAAGGCGAGGGTAAAATATATATTCTTGTAAATTAATAAAAAATTAGACAGCGAACAGGCAAACCGGAAGACAGATAACTCTGTCTTCTTTGTTCTCAAAATCTTTCAAGCTGTCGCGGAAAGTGTAGTTATTTTTATTTAATATTAATATTTGTGAGGTGTGATTATGGTGCGAAGTGAAAAAATAAAAAAAGGCGCGCAAATCATAGTTGATTCGTTATTACAAGAAGGAGTGAGAGTTATTTTTGGTTACCCCGGAGGGTCGGTTTTACCGCTAACCGATGTTCTTTATGATACACCGGTTAGTTTTGTGCTGGTCAGACACGAACAGGCAGCCGCGCATGCTGCCGACGGATATGCGCGGGCAACAGGCAAAGTGGGCGTTTGTATGGCGACGTCAGGCCCCGGAGCTACCAATCTTGTGACCGGGCTGGCAACGGCACATATGGACTCTATCCCGATAGTTGCTATTACCGGGCAGGTAAAAACAGATCTGATCGGTAATGACGCGTTTCAGGAAGCAGACGTGACCGGTATTACAAGGCCGATCACAAAACATAACTATCTCGTTAAGGATATTTCTGAGCTTGCCGGCACAATAAAAGAGGCTTTTCATATTGCTTCAACCGGCAGGCCGGGGCCTGTGGTGATTGACGTCCCGGTTGATGTGCAGATGCAGAAGATGGAGTTTAATTATCCGGAGAAGGTGTCTCTGCGCTCGTATAACCCGACAATTACCCCGCACCCCGGACAGGTGAAAAAAGCGGCAAAATTGATCCAGATGAGTAAAAGACCGGTAATTTACGCGGGCGGAGGCGTGATTATAAGCGGAGCGCATGATCAGCTTTTAGAACTTGCGGTTAAAATAAAAGCGCCGGTAACAACCACATTGATGGGATTGGGGGCATTCCCTGAAAACAACGAGTTGTCTTTAGGCATGCTCGGAATGCATGGGACGGTTTATGCCAACCACGCTATTATGGAAAGTGATTTGATTATCGCGGTGGGAGCGCGTTTTGATGACCGCGTTACAGGCAGGATCGATAAGTTTGCTCCGGATGCTAAAGTTATTCATATTGATATCGATCCGACAGCAATCAGCAAGAATATTTACGTTGACATCCCGATTGTCTGCGACGCGAAAATCGGATTACAGGCGCTTAATAAAATAGTGAAAAGGCTTAATACCAAAGAATGGCTGAAAAAGATAAGCGATTGGAAAAAGAAATATCCTTTAAAGTATAAGCCCGGCAAAAAGATCAATCCGCAGTATGTTGTCGAGCAGATATACAAAATCACTAAGGGTGAGGCGATTATCTGCACGGAAGTGGGGCAGAATCAGATGTGGGCGGCGCAATACTACACCTATACAAAGCCCCGCACATGGATCTCATCCGGCGGCTTAGGCACAATGGGGTATGGATTCCCCGCGGCTATAGGAGCTAAGATCGGAAGGCCGGATAAGCTGGTTTTTGATATCGCGGGTGACGGTTCTATTCAGATGAATATCCAGGAACTGGCTACGGCGGTGGCGAATAAGATCAATGTGAAAATTGCCGTGCTGAATAACGGATACCTCGGTATGGTGCGCCAATGGCAGGAATTGTTTTACAACCGGCGTTATGCAGGTACGCCTATCTCAGCGCCTGATTTTGTTAAGCTGGCCGAAAGTTATGGAGCCGCGGGTATCCGCGTTAAAAATCCAAAGGATGTGGCGAAAGCGATAAAAGAGGCGATAGCGATCCCGAACGTGGTAATAATGGATTTTATCATAGAAGAAGAAGAAAACGTGTTCCCCATGGTACCCGCGGGGGAGGCTATCAATAGAATGATCGGCGGCATGGCTTAGACACGAATACAACAAAAATCAGTTTATGCCAACTTGTGTGTTATTTGTGCAGATTCGTGTTTAAAAAAGAGGAGAAAAAATGAAGCATACAATTTACGCGTTAGTTGAAAACAAGCCGGGCGTGCTTGCCAGAATTTCAGGCCTGTTCAGCGCGCGTGGTTTTAATATTGAGTCTCTGGCGGTCGGCGAAACACATGATCCGACTATGTCCCGGATGACGATTATAATTGATGCCAAAGATGAAAAAATACTGGAGCAGATCAAAAAACAGCTGAACAAGCTTATTGATGTTATTACGGTCGGGGACCTGACAAAGAAGAAGTTTTTTGAAAGGGAACTTGTTTTGGTAAAGGTTAATACAGCCAAGACTTCCAGGCAGAAATTGACCGTAATGCTTAATAAATTTTCTGTGAGGATTTTATCGTGTGATAAAGCAATGGCAATTATCGAAGCAACCGAAACAAAGGCGCGGATAACCCTGTTGCTTGAAACTCTAAGCAAGCTGGGCATATGAGAGCTGGTCAGGACAGGCAGAATCGCGATTGCCGAATAAGTAAAGCCCGCGTACAGGTATAAAAAAGGAGAGGTCCTATGTTTGAAGTGAA
>DAOVNL010000116.1 GCA_030630245.1 Candidatus Omnitrophota bacterium
CTTAAAGGCACAAAAAACCTGATTTTTTTAGCGCCGGAAGTCAGCGCTATATCCGTTCCTTTAATATAGGTAGGCACTACCGGCACTTTAGCTTTTGCCGCAAGCATACTCACCCCTGAGAGCCCCGCGTTGATCTGCCCGCTGGTACTGCGCGTGCCTTCAGGGAAAATTATCAGAGTGCCTTCATCTTTGAGCTTATTTATGGCAAAACGGATTGACTTGAAGTCCGCGTTGCCGCGCTGTAAGGGAAATGCGTTCAAGGCGCTTATCAACTTTGCAAAAAAAGGGTTTTTGAATAGTTCCTGCTTAGCCATAAAACTTAAGATCCTGGGGCTGGCAATACTGAGCACGATCGGGTCAAGATAACTCAAATGATTTGAGGCAATAATACAGCCGCCTTTTTTGGGAAGATTTTCACGTCCGCTTGCCTTAAAGAAAAACAGTATTTTAAATATTATAAAAAGCAGAAAACGGCAGATTATGTAAAAATTATTTCTTTTCTTCATCTTTTATATGCGCCAACAAGCAGTTCACAACCTCCTGGATATCCATATCAGACGTATCAATATAAATAGCGTCTTCAGCTTTTTTAAGCGGTCCGCAATCCCGGGTCTTATCTCTTATGTCTCTGTCTTCTATCTGTTTGACTATATCTTCTGTATTGATGTCAATGCCTTTTTGTTTAAGCTCAAGATTACGCCTACGTGCCCTTACCAGAGGTTTGGCGTCCAGGTAGAACTTTTTTTCTGCCTGCGGGAAAACCACTGTTCCGATATCCCGTCCTTCCATGACTATACTATCGATCCGGGCATACTCTCTTTGAAATTTGACCATCAAATCCCGGATTCGGGCAATACCCGCCACATGGAATACCGCGTTGGTCACTTCAGGCTTTCTGATGGGGCCCGTCACATCCTGCTCGTCAAGGAAAACTATCGTGCTCTGGTCTTCGCTTTTCTTTAACTTTATGTCTGTGCCGGACGCGATTTCGATAAGTCTTTCGATATCCTCAAAATCGGCATTAAGGCGGAGAATTTTTAGCGTCAGCGCCCTGTACATCGCCCCTGTATCTACATAAAGAACCCCTAATTTCTCAGCCAGCAATCTTGCGATCGTACTTTTACCCGCTCCCGCCGGCCCATCTATAGTAATAATCATGATTATCCTGTTTACTTAGGGTCTGATGGGTTTTTCAGCAAACCCTACTTTATGCTCTGCCTCTTTTTTCTTGCCTGCTGCAGCTCTCTGGTAAGCTGTTTCCCCCGCTTGGAAACGATCGATTCCTTCAGCTTCTTCAACACAGCTTCAAACTTTTCAATCTGCTGTAATATTGCTTTTCTGTTGCTCAGGATTATATCATGCCAGACCTCAACGCCTCCCGCAGCGATCCTTGTGGTATCCTTAAATCCCGTAGCCGCAAACTTAAGATGCTTAACCGGAACAGTATTAACAAGCGCCGCGCTGATCAGATGCGGCAGATGGCTGACTGAAGCCACAATTTTATCATGCTCAGAAGGATTGATCTCAACACACCTTGCCCCGAGCCTTTTCCAGAGCTCACGCACTTTTAACAATGCTGTTTTTTCGGTCTTCTTAGTCTTTGTAATAAAACAGACAGATCCCTTAAAAAAATCAGCCCTCGCAAACTCTACCCCGGCCTTTTCCGAACCGGCCATGGGATGACAACCGACAAAATACACATGCGCAGGCAGCGTCTTTTGCGCATCAAGCATAATCTCCCTTTTTGTGCTTCCCACATCAAAAACAATACATCCTGGGTTAAGGCTGTTTTTAATTTCGCAAATTATCTTTTTTAAAGCCCGCACCGGAGTAGCAATCAGAACAATGTCCGCATCGGCAACCGCTTTTTTCAAATCTGTCTGAGCCTTGTCAATAGCGCCTTTTTTTAACGCTTTGCTCAAGGTATTTTTATGCCGGGCAACGCCGACAACAGATAAGGCAATCTTATTTTTTCGCAAAAATATCCCGATTGAACCCCCGATAAGGCCGGGCCCGACAATAACAGCTTTTTGAAATTTCAGCCTCATAGATCAGATCCTTCTTCCCACAGCCCGGGCCACAGCACTGACTTCTTTTACCATAGTTTCAAAATTTGCCGTATTCAAGGATTGCGCGCCGTCAGACAGCGCTTCCTCAGGATGCACATGTACCTCCACAAGCAGGCCGTCGGCTCCCGCGGCGACCGCAGCCTTGCTCACCGGCGTAACCAGGCCCCACTTTCCGGTAGCATGAGAAGGGTCAACAATAATCGGCAGGTGCGAAAGAATTTTGATCGCCGGAACAGCGTTTATATCCATTGTATTACGAGTGTAGGTCTCAAATGTGCGTATTCCGCGTTCGCATAAAATAACATTAAAATTACCCTCGTTTAAGATATACTCCGCGCTCATAAGAAATTCTTTTATGGTCGCCATCATGCTTCTTTTTAACACAACAGGCCTTTTTGATTTTCCGATCTCTTTAAGCAGGTTGAAATTCTGCATATTCCTGGCGCCAACCTGCATTATATCAACATAATCAGCCATTAATTCCACATCGCGCGGGTCAATAACCTCGGTTACGCTTAAAAGCCCTACCTCATCACAAACCTGCTTCATTATTTTCAGGCCTTCAACTCCAAGCCCCTGGAACGAATATGGAGACGTCCTGGGCTTAAATGCCCCGCCGCGCAAAATCGGCGCCCCGGCCTTTTTGACATTCCGGGCAATTTCCCGCAAAGTCTCCAGGTTCTCTATCGCGCAGGGCCCGCCCATTATCACAATCGTCTCCCCGCCGATAGTTACATCTTTGACCTTTATCGTCGTGCTTTCCGGCTTAAATTCCCGGGAAACGAGTTTGAACGGAGCAAGCACAGGAATGACCTGTTCAACACCCGGAAACGCTTCCAGCGGCTGCATTCTAATCTTGTCTTCCTCTCCGATAACCCCGATGATTGAGCGTTCAACACCCTCAGAGACTATAGTTTTAAGCCCCAGAGAATGAACCTTATCAATAATCCTTTTCTTTTCTTCCTTTGTGGTAGTTGCTTTAAGAACTATTATCACTATTCTATCCTCCCCCATGAACCTAAATAAATTTTTTAAGATACTTTAGGAACAATCTATTTTCCTTATTTGTGCCGACGGTCACCCTTAGGAAGTTTTTCAAACCCCACGCAGACATTTCTCTAACGATAATTCCCTTGCGCATCAGCTTATTATATATCTGAAAACTCTTTTCCCCGACATTAAACAAAACAAAATTAGTAACGCTTGGCACATAAAATAATTTCATTTTTTTAAACTCATCACACAGAAACTGCTTGCCCTCTTTTATAAGCTTTTGAGACCTGAGAACATGTTTTTTATCCTCAAGCGCGGCGGTAGCCGCGAACTGAGCAAGCATATTCACATTAAACGGCTCACGCACCTGATTTAGATATCCGATTATTTCCTTGCTTGCCGCAGCCCAGCCGATACGCAATCCGCCCAATCCGTAGGCCTTGGAAAAAGTGCGGCTGACAATTACATTCCCCCTGCCGACATAGCGCATGGAATTGGGATAGTCTCGAGCAAACATATATTCATAATAAGCCTCATCAAAAAATACGATTATATCTTTTGACAGCCCCTTCAAAAATCGCTCAACCTCAGTCCGGTTGACATAACTCCCGGTCGGGTTGTCCGGATTAGCAATGAAGATCATCTTTGTTCGTTTGGTTATTCTTTTCTTCATCGCCTCAAGGTCATAATGAAACGCCTTTAAAGGAACGCTGAGTATTTTTGCCCCGGCAATAGCCGCGGCGATCTTATAGACCATAAACGTAGGGTCAGCGATTATGACCTCATCGCCTTTATTGATAAAAGTACGCAGCGCAAGCACTATAATTTCATCCGATCCATTGCCGATTATCAAATTTTCCCGGTGCAGCTTGAATTTTTTTGCCAATGCCTTTTTCAGGTAAAAGCAGTTGCCGTCCGGATAGCGGTTAATATTTAAAAGCCCTTTTTTTACGGCAGCTATCGCTTTAGGGGAAGGGCCAAACGCGTTTTCATTTGAAGCCATTTTATATACTCTGTTTAACCCGAATTCACGTTTAACCTCCTCAATAGGCTTGCCGGGCTTGTAAGGATTGATTAAAAGTATCGACTTTTTAACTAAATTTTTTATGCCCATGCTTAA
>DAOVNL010000208.1 GCA_030630245.1 Candidatus Omnitrophota bacterium
TCAGTTATATCTGAGCCGTTATAAAAACTCAACTTTACGAATTATCCCCTATTGTATCATAAGCATGGATAATTTCAAGACATAGACAAAGCCGAGGATGTTAAAACAGGGAAGGAAAGGCAATGCTACTTTCGAGGTCTGATAATATGTGAGTTATAAAAAAGATGGTGATTCCTCAGAAAGCGGTTAAAATAGTTTTGGGAAACAAAACTAAAAAATAACCCTTTAGAAAAGGAGGAACCACCATGAATTATGTTGGCGTTGATCTACATAAAGAGCAATCCTGGTTTTATATAATGGATAAAACCGGCAAAAGAATCTCAAGTAAAAGTATATCAAATAAGCCGACTGTATTAAATGAATATTTTAAAACTATTTCTACCCCATTTAAATTAGCGGTAGAATCAACTTATAATTGGTATTTTTTTGTAGATATCGCTGAGCAATACGCGAAAGAAGTATTTTTAGCAAATTCCTATGAGCTTAAGGCATTTGCAAAAAGACATAAGAAAACAGATAAAATAGATGCCCGGCTTATCGCAGATGTATTAAGAAAAGGATTTTTGCCAACAGTTACTATAGCCGATAAAAATACTCGAAAGATGAAAGAAATATTACATTATAGAATGAAATTAGTTCAGGACCGATCTCGTAATATATATCGAGTTAAAAATTTACTGGATAAGCTAGGAGAAGATTCTACCGGAGATTTCACCACTTATAAACAGATCAACCAAGTTAAAATAGACCATTTGTCTATTTTTTATCAGAAAGCACTTTTGGGATATATAGAACAAATAGAATTTATAAATCAGAGAATTTCTAAAACAAAAATATTTATTAAAGAACAGGCAGAAAAAGATGAAGACATCAGAAATCTTGTGTTAGTTCCAGGATTAGCGTATTTCAGCGCGGCATTAATTAAAAGTGAAATTATCGATATAGAACGATTTTCAACATTTAGTAGATTATGTGCGTATGCGGGCTTAGCTCCCAGAGTATCGCAAAGCGGCAGTAAAGCAGCAAAACATGGCTCATTAAATATAAATCGAAGAAAATATTTACAATGGATAATCATTGAAGTATCTATGCATTTTATTAAGGCATCTAAAGAACGCTTTGAAAGTTATCAATTTCTTAAAAAAAGAAAAGGAGCAAATACCGCAAAGATTACATTCGCGCGAAAAATGCTCAAAATAATTTATCATATATTAAAAGAAAAACGGCCATATTATTTAGATACAACCCGGGTAAAAAAGAAAACTAAAATCCAGTTGGTGGCAGCTACTGCACTCTTAGGGGTCTGAAGTATCTTGAATATTCAGGATAGCTTCCTCAGGTTTGATTAGTGAGTAGCTGCTCCGATATTATCATGCAGGCTGGTATATCCAGCGCTGCCAATAGGTGACTGACGACTGGTATTTGTCCAGTGCGTCTTAAGATAGTGAAACTGTCTGGATATATTTTTTTTGGCTTTTAAGGTGAAAAACTATTTTAAAAAGAGGAATCATTTTGCAAGAGAGGTATTTTTTCTCTTGACACTTAACTCAATAGGTGACCCCTTTGTTTCCAGCCCTTTTACTAACGTTTATATCTCAAGCCTGTTCAATGCCCGATAACCGCCGAGCAAAGAAAAGAAAATAGTTGCCGCACTGAAAACACACACAAAAACAGAAGATAAAACGATTAGCTTCTTAAAAACCCCGGGGCTGATCTGAGCGGTAACTAAAAGATGGAACGGCAGGCCCAGCGCCGTCACATTGACCGCGATATAAACAAGGCATAAAACAAGCGCCAGCGTACCACCGAAACCGGAAACAATCTGAGCGGGATTATCCTCCTTGAAATTAGGAAAAAGCACTCCCAATCCGATGCAAAGACTGGTCAGGGAAAAGCACATTAAGACAACAACCATAATAGACAGGAACATTAACGGAGCGGAAACATTAAGCATGAAATTTGAAAGGTTTATCAGAGGAAGGCTTATGCACAATGCAACCGTGCTGTTAAGCCAGAACTTTTCGAGCAAAATGTCCTTCTTTTCAATAGGGGCAAGCCCAAGTATCCAGAACCTTTTGCCTTCCAGGCTAAACTGCGGGAAAACAAACCTTACTGATAAGGAAGCAAGCGTAAGATTTGTCGCTGTCAGGTTAAGAAAGCTAATCAGATTTTTCCAAAACGGCAGGACATTTTGATATCCGAGACTGCGGATATTGGCAAAATAAATAGCCAGCAATCCGAAAAATATTGCAAACTGAGACCATTGCATCGGATCCCGGCAGAAAACCTTTATATCTTTTATTATAAGCGAGCGCATGAAAGGCCTTATAAAGGTGAGCCTTCCAATCAGTTTTTCCGCCAGCCCCTTGCCTGGCAGATATATCTTTTTATCTGCGGAAAATACGGTTTTAAGCCATCCGGAATAATAGAATTTTCTTGAGAGAATTATCACTGTCTGCGACAGAAAAAGCGCGTTAGAAGTGAGTAAAAGCCACCATAATACTGCCTGTTTATACGAACCGGACATTGTTTTAAAAAGCCCCTCGCTTATCCAGAAATTCGGAGTAAAGGCAAACTGTGAAAACCCGAAATGCGGCACTAAGTTTGTCAGCAGAAAAATCACTTCATTTTCAGAGCGGGCGGCTGCCTTGCCGGTTATTACCAGCCA
>DAOVNL010000142.1 GCA_030630245.1 Candidatus Omnitrophota bacterium
AGAGAAAAAAGGCGGATTTGACTTGAGTGAAGCCGGCAAATTAACATTCTGGGCCAAAGGAGAAAAGGGTGACGAGCGGATAATGGAATTTAAAATGGGCGGTATCGGCGGCCCTTATTCGGATTCTGATTCCCTTGGGATAGGGCCTATAGACGTGACTAATGAATGGAAGCAGTACTCGATTGATTTAACTGATGTTGATCTGAGTTATGTTAACGGAGGTTTTTGCTGGTCCACTAACGCGGATTCAAACCCAGAAGGAATGATTTTTTATCTGGATGATATCCAGTACGAATTATAAATTTTTGTTCAAGGATTTTAAAGGGTAGGGGCGAGGTATGGTGGATGCTTCTACCCTTTATAACTATTTAATAGTGGATGAGGAGTTTTTATATGATCGCGCGTAAATTAGTGGTATTTTTAATGATTTTCTTAGCTGCCGGTTGCGGGAAAGCAAAAGAGAAGAAAGACAGAGTTTCTATCAAGCAGCTTGAAAACGGACATTATCAATTGCTTGTTAATAAAAAACCCTACGTTGTAAAAGGTGTCTGCTATTCTCCCGTGCCTATCGGTAAGAGCCACTTGTTTAATTTTATGTGCGATCCGGCGAAACCTTGGATTATTGACGGAGAACTCATGCGGGACATGGGTATTAATACAGTACGTCTATATATGCCGGGAGATGAACTTAATTTTTGTAAAAGTATGATCGAAGAGCTCTATACCCTGTATGGTATAAGGACTATACTCGGGCACAGCCTTGGATTCTGGGATTATCCGCCTGCTAATTATGCCGAGGAGGAGTTTAGAGAAGAAATAACTAATGATGTTGTTAAGGTGGTTAACCATTTTAAAGATACGCCGGGATTATTGATCTGGAATCTGGGTAATGAAAATAACTATAGTTTTGACGGGCGGTTAAACCCATGGAGCTCTGAGGAAATAGATGCGATGCCAAATTTTAATGACAAACGAAAAGCGCGCGCCAGGATCTATTATTCCTTTATTAATGACCTTGTCAAAAAAATAAAAAAGCTTGATCCTGCCCATCCTGTGGCTCTTGGAAACGGTGAGACAGTAGGCCTTAAAAGCGCGGCTTTGTATTGCCCTGATGTAGATCTTATCGGAGCTATTGTTTACCGCGGTAAGGTATTCGGCAGTTTCTTTAAGGAAGTTAAGAGAAAGTTTGATAAGCCGGTTGTTTTAACCGAATTCGGCTGTGACGCGTATAATATGATGAAACAGAAAGAAGACCAGAGGAACCAGGCGAAATTCCTGAAAAGCCAGTGGCTGGATATTCAAAAGCATCTGGCAAACTCAGAAGGCATTGGAAATTGTATCGGAGGAGCTATTTTTGAATGGACTGATGAGTGGTGGAAAACATCAGACAGTGATAGAGACAGCTGGCTTGTGCATGATACATTTGCCGGATGGGGAATGGGGGCATATGCCTTTGATGCTAAAGCGGGCAAAAATATGAACGAAGAATGGTTTGGTATTGTTGCCATATCTCCCGAATTGGAAAATGGAATCAATAAAAGAACTCCGAGAAAAGCTTATTATGTTCTGCGCCAGTTATGGGATGAAAAATATAAAAAGAATACAGATAGCAAGTTATACCCTCAAGGGCACAAGCAAGTAAAAAGTAAAAAGTAAAAAAGGCTGCGTGTGGTAAGTTAGCGTATTGGCGAGGTTAGGTCAAGGACGGATCATCCCATGGCTGAAAAAATGGCGAATATATATTAGAAAGAAGGGATAACCCGTGAAAATTTCCCCAAAAAACAAATCCTTAAAGAAAATACTTATTTTTGTTGGCCTTTTTTGTCTTTTTATCAATTGTTTCGTATTATTTGCCCCGCAAAATGCGTTTTCCTTCGAGTTGAAATCTCAGGCAGAAGATTTTCTCAGGCAGGAAAGGTTTGCTGACCTGCTCGATTTTTTAGATATTCTCAAGATGGAAAATAGACAGGATATAGCGGATGTACAGATAGAATATTATTCTGTGCTTGCAAAATCTAAGTACCTTGATTATCTTGAGCAAAAAGAAGATTGGGAAAATTATTACAATCATGTTGACCTTTTTAATGCTGAGATAATAAAAAGCGCTGAGGATTTTGTGGGAAAGCACCCTGCCTCGCTCGAAACTATTGATATGCAATACCTGGCCTGGAGGGCTTATATCCGGGATGAGGAAACGGCATCCGCCGAAGAGGCCTTTAACAAACTAATTGAGGTAGTGATTACATATACGGAAGAAAACGCTGATACAGCTGTTTTTCAGGAAATAGCTAAGCGTTTAAGCAATGAGGGCAAGGTACGGCAGCTGAATAAGCTTTTCAAATCGTATAAAGAGTTTTTGGCAGAAAACGCGGGAAGTGATTCCATAGAGCGTCTCGGAGTAATCGCGGAAGGATATCTCAAAAAAGATAAAATAGAAACAGCAATAGTTATTTATGAGCATTATATTGACCTGGTATTAAGGCAGTATTCCAAGGCAAAGGTTCAGCTTGTGCTTAATGAGCTCGGCAACAAGTTCAGGCATCACGGTTTTGTTCCTGCTAAAGACGCTGATTTCGCGGAAAAGATATACAAACTGTTTACACAAAAATTCGGCAGGGATTCCTTGAGCGAAGAGGCTTTATTTGCCCGCGGATATAATCTGGAATCACTGAATATCTATGATAGGGCGCTGGAGGAGTATAAATATTTCGTAAAGAAATTTCCGAAAAGCGTTTTTTTGCCGGAAGTTTATACACGAATAGCTGTCATTAATTTATATTCCTTCGGGCAGATTGGCTTATCATTGCGGTTTTTTCAAAAAGTCGCGGATGAATTTTCGGATTCATTTTACGCACCGTTTTGCGCCTATAATGCCGCGATGCTTTTGCAGTGGCAATCAGAAGATGAGCCGGCAAGCCGTTTTTATTCCGTACTTTTTCCCTCCGGAGGACTTTTTTCCGAGGCCGCAAAGGATCGCCTTAATGAAATAAAAAATAAGGAGAAAATGGGTGAGGATTTGCGATATGTTCTTGAGTACCTTGCCGGTACCGAAGAAAGCTCTACTATCATGATGACGCTTGAAAGCAGGCCGCAAAGGGCTTTTGCCGGTGAACAGGTGATATGGTCGGCAACTGCTCAGGATTTCTCATCAGGCACCGTGCAGCCGTCTTTTACTTACGAATGGACCGGGGATACAGGCAGTAATGATGATCCGGGAAATACCGCGGGATTTTCTACTACTTATAATAAGGCTATCCCCCATGTCGCGTGTTTTTCCGCTTCGGTTGCCCAGACACAGGGGATGATATGTAAAGCGCTTTGGGTGCATGAATTGAGAGTGAAAACCCCCAATAATATTAAGAGTTTTAAAGTAGGTGTTCCTGTTGAGATTACCGCGGAAGTTTTTCCGCGCAGTATTGAAGATAAAGGCATGCTCTTACAGTGGAAGATCGGCGCGGAGGCAATTGAGGGCAAAGGGAATAAACTCCTGCATTCTTTTGAGGTGCCGGGACGCTATGAAATAGAGATTGCTGCTAATATGCAAGGCGCGAGAATATTAAAAAAATTTAATGTGGATATTGTCGAATAGACGCAAAAGAACCATAATTAGCGTAGCAGGCATTTAAAAAAACGCATGTATATGGAAAAAAGAAGGACGGTGCTGCTGTTGGCAGGTGGAACCGTATTGATAATAAATCTAAGTTGCTTAGTAACTTTAGAGCTTTGATAAGTGGTTTTGATGCTATTGCGTATCAATCTCCAGATAAATGTCAAATTGTGGTC
>DAOVNL010000153.1 GCA_030630245.1 Candidatus Omnitrophota bacterium
GCTTCGGTAGAGAGTAAAGCTTTTCTCAATGGCATCAGAAATATCAAAACGATCTGGTCTAATCTGGAGATTTATAAAGCCACTCGCATTCCTGACAAAACAGTTGATTTGGCTCTTTTGATCAATGTTCTTTTTCAATCAGAAAAAAAGTTGGATCTACTTAAAGAATGCCTCCGTACTATTAAAAAAGGCGGTCGGTTTGTTATTATAGACTGGAAAGCTATTGGTGCTCCTCTTGGCCCGCCTCCAAAAATGAGGATGCCTGAAGAAGAGATCAGGAAATTAGCTTCTACACTAAACCTCGAAGAAGAAGAACAGATGGCCAGGCAGATAGCTGTTAGAAGGTTTTCAAAATTAAAAGGATTACCGGAAGAAACTCAAAAAAGACGCCTGAGCGGTTATTTATCAAGGCGCGGGTTTTCCTCCGGCGTTTCAATTAAGATCATAAATGAATTGGAAGAACTGTGAAAAGTAATGAAGTAAGACAAAAATTCCTGGATTTTTTTGCAGGCCATGGCCATAAAATAGTTGGAAGCGACTCTCTGGCGCCTGCGAACGATCAATCTGTTTTATTTACATCCGCGGGCATGAATCAGTTTAAAGAACAGTTTATGGGAAATATTACTGATTTCAAAAGAGCTGCCAGCTCGCAAAAATGCATGCGTACTGCTGATTTAACAAATGTGGGAAAAAGCCCTCAGCATCATACTTTTTTTGAAATGCTCGGCAATTTTTCTTTCGGGGACTATTTTAAGCCCGAAGCCATCCAATGGGCGTGGGAATTTATTACTCAAGTGTTATTACTGCCCAAAGACAGGCTCTGGGTTTCAGTGCACGAAAGCGATACGGAGGCTTATAATATCTGGCTTGAAAAAATAAAAATAGAAAAAGATCGGATTGTTAAGCTTGGGGACAGCGATAATTTCTGGCCTGCTAACGCGCCTAAAAAAGGGCCGAACGGCCCTTGCGGCCCTTGTTCTGAAATATTTTTTGACTGGGGTGAAGATACCGGATGCAAAAAGCCCGGATGCGGCCCGGCCTGTGATTGCGAAAGATTTTCCGAGATTTGGAATTTAGTTTTTACCCAATATGACCGCCAGCCGGACGGGTCGCTCACCGCGCTTCCCAGTAAGAATATCGATACCGGTATGGGGCTCGAACGAATTGTAAGTGTAGTGCAGAATGTGCGCAGCAATTACGAGACGGATCTGTTCGTGCCCATATTGGAGGCGCTTAAGAATATATTACAAAAAGAGGGGCTAACACCGGAAAATGATTGGTCGGTTACTAAAGCCAGAGCGATCGCTGACCATATCAGAGCGGCAGTCTTTGCCATAACCGACGGTATCATGCCCTCTAATGAAGCACGGGGTTATGTGATCAGGAAGCTCATTCGGCGCTCAATCATATATTTAAAGCAGATTGGCGTAAAAAAACCCCTTTGTTACGGCCTTGTTTACGGCATTGCCGCCATCATGCAGGAAGCATACCCTGAAATTAAACGCAGGCATGAAACCATCGCCGGCATTATAAAAAAAGAAGAAGAGATGTTCTGGATTATTCTTAAAGAAAGAGCTCAGGATAATGAATTAAAGTTTAAGGAATTTTCACAATACCCTGATAAAAATACCAGCACAGCCCAAATTGCCTTTAATCAATACGATACCTATGGCGTTCCGCTTGAAATTAGCAAAGAAAACGCGCAAAAATACGGGCTGAGTATCTCTGATGAAGAATTTGAACAATTAATGGAAGAGCAAAGACAGCGTTCAAGAAGCGGGACACAGATTTCCAGTGAGATTTTTTCAAAAAGTATCGGGCATCTGTTAAAAGGAATTAAAAGCGAATTCCTCGGATATGAAAAGCTTGAAGCTGACGCGGAAGTCTTAGCTGTTATTCAAGGGGATATTTTAGCTGAATCGGTTCATCAGGAAGATCAAGCGGATATTGTGCTTGATGTAACCCCTTTTTATGCCGAAGCCGGCGGGCAGGCCGGTGACAGGGGGTTAATTTCGACTGAAACTGGAGCAGAGCTTACTGTAGAGGCGGTGTTTAAGGTAGATAATGTGATTTTACACAGGGCCAGAGTTATAAAGGGGAGCATCAAAAAAGGTGATAAAGTGAGCGCCCTTGTTGATAAAAAAGAACGTGAGGCTACAGCGCGCAATCATACGGCAACGCATTTGCTGCAATACGCGCTAAGAAGCATACTCGGTAAGGATGTGGAGCAATCCGGCTCATTTGTTTCCTGTGAGAAATTGAGATTTGATTTTAACCACTTAAATCAGCTGAACCCGCGGACACTGCGGGAAATCGAGGAACTGGTAGATGCCTGCATCTGGAAAAATATTCCTGTCAAGACTATTGTAATGGGCATTGATGAGGCAAAAAATAGCGGCGCTCTGGCCTTCTTTAGTGAGAAATACGCCCAAAAAGTGCGCGTAGTTTCAATCGGTGGTAAATCAAAGGAGCTTTGCGGAGGTACGCATGTTGAAGCCACAGGAGAAATAGGCTGCTTTAAAATCGTCTCCGAGAGCTCTGTCGCGCAGGGCATTCGCAGGATAGAGGCTATTACAGGAATTGAGGCTTTTAATGCTATTAAAGATGATGAACAGGCTTTGTTCGATTTATGCCGGATATTTAAGGCCCCCCGGGACAAACTGGTAATTGCCGCGAAAAAGGCCGTACAGCAGTTAAAGTTTCTGGAGAAAGAAATCTCGAGATTAAAAGCCGGCAATATAGCTCATGAATCTCAGGAGTTAATAAATGAGGCAATAAGCGTAAACAATGTCAGCATATTAATAAAGGAATTCAAGGATTATGACATGAATGCCCTGCGTAAAATGAGCGACCTCTTAAGAGCGCAAAAGGACCCGGTTGTCTGTGTGCTGGGAACCGCGGGAGGGAATAAGCCGTTACTGCTTGTAGGAGTAAGTAAAACTCTTACGCAAAAAGGGCTGGACGCGGTAAAAATAATAAGGGACATAACAGCGGTTTGCGGAGGAGGAGGCGGGGGTAAAAAAGAACTCGCGCAGGCAGGAGCCAAAGATGCCGCTCTTTTGCAAAAGGCAATAAAGCGGTCTTTAAAAATAATAGAAGATTATTTAAATAAGATTAAAATCTGAGTGATGAGGTAAGGAATGAAAGTAGTGAAGTTTTCGGGTAAAACCCTGGAGACGGTTTACAGCAGGCTTGCCAACCGCAAGGTCAGGGTAAAAAAAACGGTTGAGAAGATTCTTCAGGATGTAAGCGCAAAGGGAGACGACGCGCTCATCTATTACACTAAAAAGCTTGATAAAGCGGCGTTAACGCCCCGGCAGTTGAAGGTCAGCGAGTCTGAGACGAGCGGAGCTTATCAAAATATTGACGCGGCGTTTATCTCCAGCCTGAAGCTTGCAATCAACAATGTTACCCGTTTTTATAAA
>DAOVNL010000041.1 GCA_030630245.1 Candidatus Omnitrophota bacterium
AAACAGGAAGCTCCGCAAAAAGAGGTAAAACAGGAAGCTCCGCAAAAAGAGGTAAAACAGGAAGCTCCGCAAGAAGAGGTAAAACAGGAAGTTCCGCAAGAAGAGGTAAAACAGGAAGTTCCGCAAGAAGAGGCAGCAGCAGAGGAAACTTCACAGGAAGAAACAACTGAGGCTTCTAAGGAAGAGGCAAAAGAAAAAACACCTCCAAAGGTAGAAATACCCAAGAATTGCGGCTCATGCAAGAAGCCGGTAGGCAAGGTCCGTTATTATCGCAACATGCACTTTTTCTGCAACAAAAAATGCTGGAAAAATTTTAAAGCCAAAGAAGCTCAGAAGAAAGAAGAAGAACAGCAGAAAGCCGCAGCATAAGAATTAAAATAAATTGGCAGTAATATGATAAATATTGCAATTTTTGGATTACTTTTGGTAATAGCTGTATTTGTTATTGTCTTAAGCCTGAAAATTAAGAGACAACCTAAAAATGATGCGCTTGGGCTCATGCAGCAGCAAATTGAGAGCCTCAGGGGGCAGGTCAATGATTCCTGGCAGCAGTTGAGCAGCAGTATGGACATCAGGCTTCAGGAAATAAATAAGCAGCTTTTGTCTTCACAGCAAACAGTAGGGGAGCGTCTTGATTCGGCAACCCAGGTTTTTGGGCAAGTGCAGAAGGATATTGGTTCTCTTTCTCAGGCTACTGAACGGGTTTTTGATGTCGGTAAAGATATATCGAGCCTGCAGGAAATTTTGAAAGCCCCTAAAATCCGGGGAGAGATCGGAGAGTTGTTTCTGAGCAACCTTCTCCAGCAGGTTTTACCGCCTTCACATATTAAGCTGCAGCACAAATTTAAAAACGGCAATACCGTAGATGCGGCAATATGTCTGGGGCAGGATTTGGTCAGTGTAGACTCAAAGTTTCCTTTGGAAAATTTCAAAAGGATTATGAGCGCGGACAATGATGATGAAAAACGCCGGGCGCGGAAGACTTTTATAAATGATGTAAAAAAGCATGTGGACAACATTGCTGAGAAATATATTCTTCCGGATGAAGGCACATTTGATTTTGCGCTTATGTATATACCTGCTGAGAATGTTTATTATGAGCTGATCATAAAAGAAAACCTTGATGAAAAGCAAACTCTAAGCAGTTATGCCATGGAAAAGAAAGTTATTCCCGTAAGCCCCGGGTCACTATATCTTTACCTTAGAACTATTGTCCAGGGATTAAAAGGCATGAGGATTGAGGAGAATGTGCAGGAGATCATTAAGAACCTGAACCGTTTAACCGGGGATATGATGCGTTTCCGGGATGAATTCGATGTTCTGGGCAGGCATATTGTAAATATTAAGAATAAGTATGATGATGCCCAAAAGAGGGTGTCTAACTTTGAAGGGAAATTGCTTTCTATCTGTCAGGTAGGCAAAGAAAGCGCTTTATCAGACGATGATAAATAAAAGCAGCCGGCGTTTTGAAAACAGAAGGCATCCAAGATTTATTCTAATGCTTTCTCTGGAAATCAGTTTCGGAGATTACTGTCTTGAGACAAAGACCAAGAATGTAAGCTGTTCCGGTCTTTGCTGTGAAGTGGACAGGTTTATACCGAAGGAAACTGAAATAAAAGTGAAAATGAAAATTTCTTTGACGATTAATCAGCGCAAGGTAAAGAAAATAATAAACTGTCCGGCAAGGGTAGTACGCATAGATCCGCCTAATCCCCAGAGAAATATCATTTATAATATAGGAATTGAATTTTTAAGCCTGAAGGAGGCGGACAAGGATTTTCTTTTAAAATATATTTACAAGAAAAATTTAAAAGAAGCGAAAGAATTGAAAAGAATATATCTTGAATTAAAGCAAATGGCGGCAAGACTTATAGAGTTAGAGGAATGCCATCCGACCGCGGAGCATTTCCGCAGGGTTATTGACCGGGCGGTTGAAGAGCTTGATTCAGTAGCGCATATTCTGGATTTTGAAATAAACGAACTTAAACATTTAAAATAAAATGGAAAAAGATCTCATAAGTCAGAATAAAAGGGCGGATCGAAGGTATAAGTTTGATTATTGCTTTGAGATCGCAGGCGATGATTTTAAGATCCAATCCCAGATGAAAGATATAAGCCGCGGGGGGATTTTTTGCCAGACAAACAGGTTTATCCCATTGAAGACGAAATTAAACGTTAAAATGGAGATACCTTTATTTGTCAATAGAAAGAAGATAGACAATACGATCAGATGTGTCGCAGAGGTGGCACGTATTGATCCTTTAATGCGTCAAAACGAGGGTACGTATAATCTGGGAATCAGCTTTTCTGATGTCAGTGAAGACGACAAGGCGCTGATATTGAAATTTCTAAAGCAAAGAAATTTAAGTGAAGCCAGAGAACTCAGGGAGATGTTCAGAGAATTGAAGAAGATGGTTGCTGAGCTGACGATGCTCGAGGAAGCACATTTGAAGGCAGAGAATTTTCGCAGGGTTTTAAACCATGCTATCGGGGAACTTGAATCGGTCGCATATATTCTGGATTCTGAAATCGATGAACTTAAACACTTAAATTGAAAGACTAAAGATATGGGCACACAAAATAATAATTTTGAAAGAAGAGTTAACCAACGGTTTGATGCGCAGCTGCCGCTTAATATCGGCGGGAAAGATTTCCAACTTGTATCGACCACAAAAAACATAAGTTGTTCAGGAGTTTATTGTAAGGTGGATTGTTTCCTTCCGGTTATGACAAAGCTCGAAGTAACGATGAGTCTTTCGATTATTGAGAATAATAAGAAAATAGAAAAAACCTTTACTACCAATGCGGTTGTTGTCAGAATAGATCCGGAGTTTGAACAGCCCGGATGTGATATTTATCATATCGGACTTTTTTTTATGAGTATAAAAGAAGAGTACCGTAATTTGATCGTTCGTTATATTCAACAAACATTTTTGGCAAGCAATAACTAATTAGCTTATGGCTCATGGCTGAGCGTGCGCCTGTGGCTCAATGGATAGAGCATTTGGCTTCGGACCAAAGGGTTGGGGGTTCGAGTCCTCCCGGGCGCGCCAATTACTTTTTGGGTTAGATGGTTTGATTTATGGTGAGCGAACGAAGTGAGTCGAAACAAAACAGAAATATTGACCTAAGTTTTGTTTTTTGTTATAATTAATTTTTAATTTTGAGATACATATTTGGGCCATTAGCTCAGCTGGTAGAGCAGGACACTCTTAATGTCAAGGTCGAAGGTTCGAGCCCTTCATGGCCCACCATTCGACTCGCAGTTTAGTGCTATTCGCTCATGGTAAACCATAGAGTCGAATGACCCAGAGCGAGCGAAAGTGAATTGAGTGGCCGGTAATAGAAAAATTTTTTTGACAGAAAGTTCTCCGATAGGAAAAACGCAGGGTTTCTCTATTACAAATATGGATTTTTAGGGCGGACGTGGCGGAATTGGCATACGCGTACGGCTTAGGACCGTATCCCTTTGGGATGAGAGTTCAAGTCTCTCCGTCCGCACCATAAATTCGCACAATAGTTTGTGCGAATTTACATCGAGCGAGGCGAAGACGACGAGATGTACAAATTTCGCATAACATGAAGAAACTAAGCACAGATGCGATAGCACATAGATGATCGCGGATGTGAAGATAAAGATTAGTTATTTTTAATAAATTTTGGCAACAATATCAGTGATCATTGGGTTTTAAACGCGGTGGTAATTCAGTGGTAGAATGTCTCCTTGCCAAGGAGAATGTCGTGGGTTCGAGCCCCATCCACCGCTCCAAATTTTTCCCGTGTTATTTTAAGTGAAAAAATTTGTTCAAGCGGGAATGCAGGTCAAGTGTTAAAATATAATAAGGAGTGAATATACGTGAAAGTAAAAGTCAAAGAATCCGCAAAATGTCAGAAAACACTGGAGATTGAAGTTCCTAAGGAAGTTATTCAGGAAGAATTCATACAGTGTTATAAAGAGATAAGAAAAACAGCACAAATCCCCGGATTTAGAAAAGGGAAAGCACCCCGGGAAGTTCTGGAACAGCATTTTTCCGATAAAGCTAACGATAAAGTCTTAACAAATGTGGTTAACGGCGCGTATCATGAGGCGATAAAAAAAGAAAATATCCAGTCTGTATCTATGCCGGATATTTCAGATGTTAATTTCAAAAAAGATGAAAATCTCACGTTTAAGGCAAAGGTTGACATCCGTCCTAAGATTACTCTGAAAGATTACAAAGGGATAAAAGTAAAAAAAGAAAAAATAAATATAACCGAAGTTGATATCAACAAGGTGATCGGATATCTGCAGGATCGTTATGCTCAATTTCTTTCGGTTGAGGAAAAAAGAGGCGTGAAAATCGGAGATTATATAATTTGTGATTACAGCTACGAAGTCGAAGGCAAACAGATAGATAAGAAAGAACACTCATGGCTTTGGGTAGATGAAGAAATGTTTTTGCCCGGCCTTTCAAAAAAAATCGAAGGCATTAAAGCAGGGGAAAACAAAAAATTCGATGTCAATCTTCCTAAAAAGTTTCATCTCGCGGAACTGGCCGGGAAAAACGCCAAATTTGATATCACAGTTAAGGAGATCAAAGATAAGAAGCTTCCGGAATTAAATGATGAGTTCGTCAAAAAGATCGGTAAGAATTCTATGGAGGAGCTGAAACTTCAGATTAAAGATGACCTGAGCCGGGAAAAAGAAACGCGGAACAAACAGGCAGCTAAGGCGCAGGTGATTGGCCATCTTGTGAAAGTTATGCCTATAGATGTTCCTCAGGCACTGGTAGATAAAAGAGAACATGCCCTTAAAGAAACATCTGTTGAGAAGCTGAAACAGCAGGGGTTAAATGACGTTCAGGTCGAAGATGAACTTAAAAAAATGAAAGATTTGTTCAAAGATGAAGCTTTAAAACAGGTGAGAAGTTTTTTCCTGCTTGAAGATATTGCCGGAAAAGAAAATATTGAGGTATCTGAGAGTGAAATGAGCGAACGTATTGAACTGATGGCGCGTATGTATAACCAGAAAAAAGAAGAGATGCTCAAGTATTTGCAGAAGAATAAGATGCTTGAAAGCATTCATTGGGATGTATGGGAAGAAAAGATCATCGGGTTTCTTATTGACAATGCTGTGATAGAAGAGGTTTCCGGAAAATAAAATTTAACCTTAGGAGGGAAGCATGAAGGAGAAAAATCAAGTTTTAGTTCCGATGGTAGTTGAACAAACCAATAGGGGCGAGCGCGCATTTGATATTTATTCAAGATTATTGAAGGACAGAATAATTTTTGTCGGCACGGCTATAGATGATACTGTAGCAAACCTTGTTATTGCTCAAATGCTTTTTTTGCAGATGGATGATCAGAACAAAGCTATTAATATATATATCAACTCTCCGGGAGGAATCGTCACCGCGGGGCTTGCGATCTATGATACAATGCAGTTTGTTAAATGTGATGTAAACACTTACTGTGTCGGCCAGGCAGCAAGCATGGCCGCGGTTCTCTTAGCTGCGGGGATAAAGGGCAAAAGATTCGCGCTTCCTAATGCCCGGATAATGATCCACCAGCCATGGGGAGGCACACAGGGAGCGGCGTCTGATATCAGTATACAGGCTAAGGAGATCCTGAAAATGCGTGATAATCTTAACGGTATTTTAAGTAAGCATACGGGAAAACCGATAGATAAAATCGCCAAGGATACCGACAGGGATTATTTCATGAGCGCAAAGGAATCCCTTGAGTATGGATTGGTTGATGTTGTTATAGACAACAGTCAGCAAGAGAAAAAGAAGAGCTAAATTCCTGCCCAAAAGGAATTTTTAAAATTGGAGTAAATGTTATGAGAATTTTAGTAAGTGACCCTCTCTCTGTTGAAGGCCTTAGGATATTAGAAGAAAGGAAAATTGCCTTTGATGTCAAACCCAAGCTTCCTCCGGAGGAAATAAAGCGGATTATCGCCGATTATGATGCTTTGATTATCCGCAGCGGGACAAAGGCGACCGCGGAAATTATCAATGCCTCCAAAAAGCTTAAAGTTATCGGCCGTGCCGGTGTCGGAGTTGACAATGTAGATATAGGGGCTGCGACAAAAAAAGGCATTGTGGTCATGAATACACCGGAAGGCAATACTATTTCCACCGCGGAGCATACCGTGAGCATGCTGCTGGCTTTAAACCGTAATATTCCTCAGGCGAATGTTTCCATTAAGAACGGACAATGGGATAGAAAAAAATTTATGAGCCGTGAATTGCGCGGTAAACAGTTGGGTATTATTGGGCTTGGCCGAATCGGGATAGAGGTTGCACGGAGAGCTCAGGCTTTTGGTATGAAGGTTATCGCCCATGATCCTTTCCTATCTGAAAAGAAGGCTGAGAAATTTGAAATAGAGCTGGTGGAACTTAAGGAGATGTTCGCGAGAATTGATTTTTTGACAGTGCATACCCCGCTGACCGCTGAAACAAAACATATGATCTCGAGTTCGGAATTTGCCTTAATGAAAAAAGGTATAAAAATTTTAAACTGCGCCAGAGGCGGAATTATTGATGAAAAAGCATTGCTTGAGGCCATAGAAAACGGGACTGTTGCGGGTGCGGCGCTGGATGTTTTCGAAAACGAACCGCCTAAGGATAACCGGCTGCTGGAACTTGATTGCGTTATTGCTACGCCGCATCTGGGGGCGGCTACCCAGGAAGCGCAAGTTAATGTCGCGGTTGAAATTGCAGAACAGGTAGCGGATGTTTTAGAAGGAAAGGGCATTCGCAACGCGTTGAATTATCCTTGTGTTGAAAGCGAGGCCTATCGTATTCTTGAGCCTTATATCAATCTGGCAGAAAAGCTGGGAAGCTTTCAATCACAGATTATTTCTGGAC
>DAOVNL010000149.1 GCA_030630245.1 Candidatus Omnitrophota bacterium
ACCATTTGGAACCCGATAGCAAATGTAAGCTATAAACCCAAGATGTTTGAAGAAAAAAATCTCAAGGAAAAAGGTATCATGCTTGCTTTATGCAGCGGCCTGGCCTGCAGAAGAGCTTTTGATATTGATCTTACTATGGACAGAAAAGCGGAGCAAAGAAGTAAGCTTATAGGTTTTATTCTTGAGTATAAGGCCCTGGGCTATACCGCGTTGGCCGTATTATTTTTTCTATTCGGTTTATGGGCAATTCTTCTGAGCCAGATCAAGGTAAAAGAAAACCGCAAACAGGTATTGCTGATTGAGAATCAAAAATTAAACGAGATACTCAAAGACACAGAAAATCTGAAGCAGGGACGAATAATTTTAAGCGAGCACATGAATGTCGCGAAAACTCTGCTTTCGCACAGATTGCTTTGGAGCAGGAAACTTTATGAAATAAGTAAAAGCGTATCCAAAGAAATATGGCTGAAGGAAATCTATATTAAGACGTTAACCCCATTAAGCGTGGTCCGAAAAAGCCCCGCGGATTTTGCCGAAGCGCCGACAGTTACTGCCGTGGCTGCAAGGCCTCAGTTGGTTTTGATCATCAAAGGGGTTTCTTATTCTGAATCAAGCAAAAACCTGCTGGGTGAGATTAACCGGTTTATCAGTAATTTGAACAACGATCAGGGATTCAAAGAAGACTTTGATAAAATAAAGCTAAAGCGCTCTTATCGTGATAAAGTCGGCGATACACCGATAATGAATTTCAGGATTGAATGTACGTTAAAAAGGTAATTTTATGAAGAAAAAACTAAGCCAAAAAGATCAAATATTTATTTCCGGGATAATCTTAATCGCGATAATGGTATTGTTTTGTTTCATGTTCATATTTCAGCCGATGCTGAAAAAGGTCATGGATTACGCTAAAGAGGAAAAAAAAATAAACGCGCAATTGAGAAACGCGAGTAATTTTATCGCGGGTAAGGAAAAATTGGAGTCTGAGGTTAAGAATATCTCAAAGAAAATACTTTTTTATGAGGAAAGACTGCCGAAGAAGACGAATATTCCGCAAGTCCTGGAAGAGCTGGTAAAGATAGGCGAAAGATCTAAAGTGACCTTTATTTCTATTGAACCGCGGGAGATCGAAAGGATACAAGTCGGGCAGGCAGGCAAAAAAATCTATTTAAAGATTCCGATAAATCTAAAATTAAAAGCGGGTTATCACGAATTTGCTTTGTTTGTTAACGGAATAGAAAATTTTCCCCAGTTCATGCGGGTGGATGACGTAAAAATGACCGGAAATATCAAGAATGGTAGAAAGCATGATATCAGTTTAACCGTAAGCGCTTTTGCCTTAGAGGGTAATTAAAGATGGGACGATTCGCGAAAATTACACTTAATACAGTGTTGATTTTAATCCTGAACGTTTTTTGCGTTATGTTCATGGCGTTTGATTCGGAGGTCAAAGGAATTGAGGTGAATGAGAAAAAATTTATATATACACATGATGACCGCCTCGATCCATTTCTTCCTTTGCTTAGTTCTAAAGGGCTGGCGCAGAAGGCAGGGCCAAGCTCAGGAGCAGAAATGATGAGTCATGTCAGCAAAATAAAGGTGAGCGGGATCCTGTGGGATGAAGTGATGCCTGTTGTAATGATAAATAATAAAATGCGAAAAGAAGGCGACGTTGTTGAGAACTTGACGATCAAAAAAATTAATGTTAACGGTGTAATTTTAGGATATCATGATCTGACTTATGAAATTTTACTGATAAAAAAGAAGGAAATGTACGATCAAGGAGGGGTTCAATGAAAGCAATAAATGAGTTCTCAAGGAAGAGAATATTCCTGATGTTATTTATGTGTTCGATACTGTTTGCCGGCATCATAATGCCGCTCTCTCAGGTGAGCTTTGCGGTTGAAAGCGATTTAGAAAAGAGCGTGGATGAGGAAGCTGCCGAGGCAGTACAAAAGAAAAATTACGGGCAAAAATTGCTTTCTATCACTTTAAAAGAAACCAATTTAAGAGAAGTGCTGAACATACTTGCTTTTAAAGGAGGTGTGAATATTATCGCGGGTGATGATGTTGATTCTAAGGTAAATGTTCAGCTCAAAGATGTTCCCTGGGAGCAGGCTCTTGATGTTATATTAAAAACATATAATTATACTTATAAACGTGAGGATAATCTGATCCGTGTAATGAGCCTGGCCAGGGCGCTGGAAGAAGAGGGCAAGCTGCCGCTTGAAACAAGAATAGTGCCTCTTAATTTTGCCAATGTTTCGGATCTCAAAGCATCCTTAGGCAAGATATTGAGTAAACGCGGAACTATCGAGGTTGACGCGCGCACAAATTCCCTGATTATTACGGATGTTCCTGAAATGGTGCAAAAAGTCGAGATCGCGGCAATGGAGCTTGATACTAAAACTCCGCAGGTTTTGATAGAAGCGATGATGATTGATGTCAAAATTACCGATAATGATGAATGGGGAACTGTAATAAGCCGGCTTATAAACCTTAAATCTTTTGATGACGCGACTACTCTGACAACAAATATGCCTGCTACAGGGACAAATAGTATTTCTTTCAGCGCTCTCAATGATACTTTTGACATTGCCGGTGTTATTGACCTTTGGGTTTATCAAAATAAGGCGAGTATTCTGGCAAATCCAAAAGTTTTGACGCTTGATAACCAGGAAGCAAGGATCGAGATCATAGAAAAGATTCCTTATATCGAAACGGTTGATACCGGCGGAGGGACGACCTCTAATATTAAATTTGAGGAGGCTGGTGTAAAACTGTTTGTAACTCCGCATATAACAAGCGGCAGATTTATTTCTATGAATGTAAAGCCTGAGCAGAGTTTTACTACCGGGAGTTTCGGCGGGCGGCCGATAATCGATGAAAGAAAAGCTGAAACAAACCTGCTGGTCAGAGACGGCCAGACTATTGTTATCGGCGGATTGCGCCAGGCCAAGGACACCTATAGCTATGAAAAACTTCCTGTATTGGGTGACATTCCTTTACTGGGTTTGTTTTTTAAGAAAAAAATGAGGATAAGGGTTGAAACGGAACTTGTTCTGTTTGTTACACCGCATATAATAGTGCAGGCAATGCTTTCAGACAGGGAACTGGAGCTTTGTGAAAAACTCGGCAATACTGAAATGATCGTTATTGATGATAGAACTGAGATGCAGAGGCTAAAGGATTTTACTGAAACGGTAAAGCAGAGATTTAAGGCTAAAAAGATTGCCGAAGAAGAAATGTCAATCCGAAAAATGGAATCAGAACAGATTGTGATAGAGGGAAAATCGGGCTTGGAGGTGAAAAAAAGTTCTAAAACACTCTTTGAAACGAAAACCGGGGATGATTCTAAAGAAGCGGATTATCTTGAGCTCGAAGCAAGAAAATTCCGCGAGTTCTTAGAAAAGATGCGGACCGATTAAAAGACGTATTGTGCTCAAGCGAATCCTCAAATCCTCAAATAATCCCTAACTCCTGAATAGAAAGTAAAGAAATGGAATAAAAAATAAGAACCTCCGATGGTATAATGGTTAGTGTCGACAAACATTAACCTTCACCCAAAGGGTGAAAACCACGGAGGTATTATTATGATAGCAAAAAAACTGCACCGAGTCACGCTA
>DAOVNL010000008.1 GCA_030630245.1 Candidatus Omnitrophota bacterium
AATATAAAAATGAAAAATTTAAAAGCAAACAATCAAAAAGGATTATAAGTTTTTTTGAACCTCATTGATTTCTTCATCTTTTCCACGTATTGGTAATAAGGACAGCATTTACAAGATCCATAGCGTTCAACAAACTTGCAAAGCTTTACCGCTTTTGAGTGATACTGAAGCATCTCCTGCTCAGTCAGGTCTCTACCTTCCTGACGCGCGATTTTTGCCTGCTTTTCAAGCCTTTTTTCAGCTTCATTGCTGCGCATGGTACCCGCGACTTCCCAGCATTTTTCTCCGTTATCAGGATAAGCAGCACATGTGCGTTCATCCCCACATCGCATATGTTCCCAACATCTCTCAATAAGTCTTTTCATTACTCAACTCCGCATAGTTGCTGATAAAATATAAGTGCCTTTTCAGCCTTTAGTCAGTATCTTAAGCGCCTGTAAGTACTTATCTCTTGTCTTTGCTACTATCTCATCCGGCAATTCCGGCCCGGGAGGCGTTTTATCCCAGTCCAGAGTTTCAAGATAATCTCTTACAAATTGCTTATCAAAGCTGGGCTGGCTTTTACCCGGAGCATATTCATCCTGCGGCCAAAAACGGGAGGAATCCGGGGTCAAAACCTCATCAATAAGAATGATTTCATCACCAAGTTTCCCAAATTCAAATTTTGTATCCGCTATAATTATACCATTTTTTTCGGCATAATCACGAGCTTCTTTATAAATAGCAATGCTCACCTCTTTTAATTTATCAGTTGTTTCCTTACCGATTTGCCTCTGGACGTACTCCTCGGAAACATTTTCATCGTGCCCAACCTCTGCCTTTGTTGAAGGCGTAAAAATTACCTCGGGCAGTTTATCTGATTCTTTCAGGCCTTTGGGCAGCTTAATTGCGCAAATAGAGCCGGTTTTCTTATAGTCCTTCCAGCCGGAACCGGAAAGATATCCCCTTACCACACATTCAACCGGCAAAGGCTCTGTTTTCTTTACAAGCATCGAGCGGCCTTTAAGCACGTCTTTGTACTGAACTAATTCCTCAGGGAATTCTTCAGCATCCGAAGTTATCAAATGATTAGGTATAATATCCTTTGTAAAGTCGAACCAGAATTTAGAAACTTTTGTAAGCACCTCGCCTTTGCCTGGTATCGGAGTAGGCAAAATAACATCAAAGCAGGAAATCCTGTCTGAAGATATTATCAAAAGCTTATCATCAAGATCATAGATATCTCTTACTTTCCCGCGCTTAAAAAATTTTATGCCTTTTAATTCAACGCTTGTTTTTGCGTTCGTGCTCATGAAACCTCCCTTTTCACCTAAACTACAATTGATCAGGAATCACATAATTGCCTATCTTGGACCTCAATGCCTGCAGCCGCTTGCGCTGCCCGTCCAGCTTGGCAAATACCATCTCAGGTATATCCGCAGCATTAGCCTCGTATACTTCGAATATCCTTTCGATTTTCTGCAAATTTTCCGGTATACGGATCTTAAACTGCTCATTATATAAGGCCTCTGAATACTCTGTGTCCAGAACCTCTTTAAACAAGCGCTTCAAATCATTATAGCGCGGTATCATTCCTATCGGGGTAGTGATCGCTCCCGCATCATTGTGTATGCGTAATTCCATCCATTTTAGCCAAACGCGTTTATCATGCATACCGTTTAAGTATTTACCGCTTGAGTCCTTAAGGAAATAGTTTGCCCCGAATATTACAGGAACACGGTCCAGTCCTTTGGTAAAATCAAGATGATTTTGAATATATTTTCCCATAGGGATAGAAAGAAAATCAAGGTTTGCCATGAGATTAAACTTGCGCACTCCTTCTTTTCCCAATGTCGCGGCAGTAGTTTCGGATTCAAGCGAACTGGCGACACAAACCACCCCATGGTCCCAGTCAAAGCTCTGAAAAACAGGAACCAAGGTATCCGAATCCCTTCCCCCATAGATAATTCCTTCCACTTTAGCGCCCTTAGCATCCTCAAGTTTATCATCACAGTTTTTCAGGGTTTTAATCGGAATTGTATAACGGGCATTATTATGTGAATGCGGAAGCTTCTTACCTGAAACATCCTTCTTTCCTTTTGTCCACTCACCGGAATAATTAATCCCCGAATCAGGGATCTCACGTCCATCACCCTGCCAATAAGGTACGCCGTTTTTATTCAAAACATTTGAAAAAATCACCTCACCGCCTCCACTGAGAACTTCCCAGATCATCGGGTCATCAGACGGATTCACATTATTAATGATCCCGAATATGCCTCTTTCGACATTAACCGCGAATACACTGCCGTCTTTTTTCCTAAGATAGGCTATATCGTCACCCACAATACTCTCTCCCTCTACCATGCAAGTAGACGTTTTTCCACAAGCGCTCGGATATGCCCCCGCAAAATATGACTTTCTTCCATTAGGCCCGTTTACATTCATCAAAAACATGTGTTCTGCAAGCCAGCCTTCTTTATCAGCCTTATTAATCGCAAGCCTAAGCGCAAGTTTTTTCAGGCCTACTGTATTGCCCGCATACTGAGTATTTACGCTGTATACTATATTTTCATTAAGGTTTATATAGACCCTGCGTTTATCAATATTTTTACTTACGTTGTTCTGGAGCTCGCCCGCGGAATGAACAAATTTAAAAAACCCTTTCTTCTTGCCGTCTTTTTTTATCGCCTCATAACCCGGACGATATAAAATATCATCAGAGTGAGCAACGTAAGCAGAATCCGTTATTTGCACCGCGAATATGGAAAAATCCGAATTTACCGGCCCCAGACAAAAAAAAGCCACATAAACCTGTTTGCCTTTCATAATATTTTTGAGCAGCCCATTGATTTCCTTAGCTCCTTCATCGCGGTCAATAGCATGGATGTGAGAACCGAATTCCACACCATGAACCATGAAAAATCTTGTATTTTTTTTATCACGCGCCTGGTCATTAAAACCGTCAAAATGGACTGTATTGCCCTCTGTTTTTAAAGGCTTTTCCTCTTTCAGCTCTATGGCTCTTTTTCTTATATAATCTCTATCTTCCTTAGAGTCAGTGCGCACAAATACCGAATCCGGGCTGCAGTGTTCAATAAATTTCCCCGCAAACTCCATAATCTCAGGATTATTGAGTTCTTCCATTTTTTTAAAATTATCCGCGTCACATTTTGTTTTTAGTATCGTTACATATTTTTCCGGCATCTAAAGTTCCTCCCTTATCTTTTAAATATTAAATTAAGATTATACCAGATTTGACCAATAGAATCAAGATGCTAATCATAAGACAAAGGATAATAGTTTCCTCCTTTTTCCTAACTAATAGACTTCTGCAAAATGACGTTTTTTGTCATTCTGAGCCATAGGCGAAGAATCTCATGTTTCATCTTACATCGAGATTCTTCGGCCGCTTAGCTCCCTCAGAATGACAATAAAATTTAAATGACTTATTTCGCAGAACTCTTCTGACTAAAAGAAAATTCATTTTGGAAAGGGGTAACAGCCGGCCTCGCCGTGCAATCCTGTAATTTACGGTGCTAAGCGTAAAATTTAGCTGAACACCATAGTATCATAAGTAGTTACATGTTTTTCTTCACCTTTAATAAGGAAAAACAATCTTTCTCCTTATAATCCTCTTTTGAGTTCTCACCCAAGCAGTCCAATCATAAATAACAAAGCCTAGTCCAAAAACTAGGCTTGTTATTTATGGCGGGGCCGACGGGGTTCGAACCCGCGACCTTCGGATCGACAGTCCGACGTTCTAAACCAGCTGAACTACGGCCCCTCAATTTTATATCGTAAAATTGACCTCGAGGTTATTTCGCAACCGAGTTGTCGAGGTATTTTCCCTCGAGGGAAAATATGGGCGCGGTAGGACTCGAACCTACGACCCCCTCCTTGTAAGGGAGGTGCTCTAACCAACTGTGCTACGCGCCCTTGATTAGAAAGTATAATTTACCTTAATTTACTTATTTTGTCAACTAAAAGCTTGAATTTTATTGTCAATTTTTTCTTCTTTTTTTACTGGGATTGGCTAAAACTGGAGGTGGATATCTGAGGCAGATATTACTCAACAGTCACGCTTTTAGCAAGATTTCTAGGCTGATCAACATCACAATTAAGGCCAACAGCAATATAATAGGCAAGCAGCTGCAGCGGCAGGGCAACAAGCAAAGGAGAGAAAAACTCATCGATTTCAGGGATTTCAATAACATAATTTGAATATTCCTTCTTCCGGATCTTCTTATCGCCTCTTGTGGCAATAGAAAGAACCGTGCCTTTGCGCGCCTTTATTTCCCTGATATTTGAGAGCATTTTTTCATATACTGACGACTTTGTGCTTATACAAACAACCAAAGGAAACTCATCTATAAGTGCTATAGGCCCATGCTTCATCTCACCGGCGGCATAACCTTCAGCGCTTATATAAGTTATTTCTTTTAATTTCAAAGCTCCTTCCAACGCACTGGGGTAATTAACATTACGTCCTAAATATAAGAACGGAAAATCGCCAAAACGCTTGCCGTATGTTAAATGTGAAAGCTTAGCCCATTTTTCCGCAAACTCCAAAGCCTTTTGAGAATCCTGAAACTGCACGATCTCGTCTTCTAAAAACTTAAACTGCTCCGCAAGACGATAATGATAGCGGTGCACGTATTCATAAGCAATTTTTTTTACTTTTTTCTGATCTTTCAGGATATCCCGCATAAGAGCGGGGATTTTTCTCATTTTATTTAAATAATTCGAAAGCTTTTTCTCCCCAACTGTTTTTTTAATTCCCGCAAGATATAAACCAAGCATATAGAAGGTCATCAGCTGTGCTGTATATGCCTTGGTAGAAGCAACTGAAATTTCAAGCCCGGCAAGCGTATAGATAACCCCGTCGGATTCCCTGGCGATTGAACTGCCCACAACATTGCAGATCGAGAGTATCTTTGCCCCTTTTGTTTTTGCCGCGCGCAAACTAGCCAGCGTGTCTGCTGTCTCTCCGGACTGACTCACCGGTATAATCAGCGTTCTGTCTTTAGTAATGATCTGCTCACGATATCTGAATTCACTGGAGGTGTCAACATTAATAGGTATCCGCAGCATTTTTTCTAAAATATATTTACCGCACAACCCGGCATGATACGCGGTTCCGCAAGCGACTATTTGAATATTGGTTATATTTTTAAGCTGAGTCCGGGATAAATTTATATTTTCAAAAATAACCTGTTTTGATTTGATACGGTGCGATAGGATACGCTGCATTACCTGAGGCTGCTCCTCGATTTCTTTTATCATAAAATGCGCGAATCCCGCTTTTTCAGCGCTATCGGCATTCCAGTTTATTCTTACTTTTTTCTTTTTGATTTGCCGGCACTTTGAATCAAATACTTTCACTTCATCTTTACTGATCCCGGCAATTTCATTATTATCCAAATATATAATATCGCGGGTGCGGGAAAGTATAGCCGGCACATCCGAGGCAATAAAATTTTCTCCTTTGCCCAAGCCGACAATAAGCGGACTATCCTTTCGGGCCGCAATAAGTACATCCGGCTCATGCATACAAATAACCCCTAAGGCAAAGCTTCCCTTAAGAGAGCTGATCGCGCGGCAAACAGCAGTTAGCAGATCTCCTTTATAAAATTTTTCCACTAAATGAGCAATTACTTCGGTATCTGTTTGAGAGGAAAACTTATGCCCTTCTTTTTTGAGCCGAAGTTTTAATTCATGATGATTTTCAATAATGCCGTTATGTACGACAAGGAAATCGCGTGTATTGGCGTAATGCGGATGGGCATTTACTTCATTTGGTTCGCCATGCGTTGCCCAGCGGGTATGGCCGATACCAAGATGTCCTGAAACATGGCGATTGATAAGACAATCAGAAAGCGTCTTGAGCTTTCCTTCTTTTTTAAGAAGAAAAAGACGTTTTCTTTTATCAACTATCGCGATTCCGGCTGAGTCATAACCTCTATATTCAAGACAGCGTAAACCTTCGATCAATATTGTAGCAGCGTTCTTATCACCAATATATCCAATGATACCGCACATATAAAAAGCTCCAAATACAAATTACGAATTAAAATTTACAGATTATAAATTAAAAATTTAATTCAATTTATTGTGAACAATAGTACCGTTAACAATGGTTGCCCGGCATTTAAAACTATCATCAAAAATAACAAGATCAGCGTCATAACCTCTTGCAATTTTTCCTTTTTTGTTATCAACGCCGATAACTTTTGCCGGGTTAAGGCTGGCCATTTTTACCGCGTTCGCGATAGAAACTCCACACAAGTATACCATATTTTTCACCGCCCGCAACAAATTCAGTTTACTCCCGGCTATTACATAGTTTTCCATACGGTAAACGCCTTCAATTACTTTTAACGACATGCTGTCCATTGCCTCTATAGAGTCGCTTACCAGAACAATCTTATCCATTGGCTTACACTTGACTAATAAGCGCAGGTTATCCGGATGCACATGATGAGCGTCAGCGATAACTTCTGCCGTGATTCGCTCATCAAGCAAGACCTGTGTAATAACACCCGGATTTCTTGATGATATTCCGCTCATACGGTTAAAAACATGCGTGGTATATAAACATCCGCTATCTATCGCCTTTTTGGCCAGCTCAATATTCGCATCCGTATGGCCGATTGCCGCAACAATTTGATGTTTTCTCAGCATTTTTACTAAAGCTGTGCTGTTTTTAAGCTCAGGCGCAATGGTTATTATTCTTATTTTTTTCTGTGCCTTCTTGATCAAAGACCTGATTGCCGGAATATCAGGTTCTATCACAAACTTTTTAGGCTGAGCCCCGGCCATCTTTTTGCTTATAAACGGCCCCTCAAGATGAAATCCCAGACACCCCGCGCCTTTTAGCAACGTGTCCTTGGCCTCAGACAATGATTTTGAGAATTGATTTAAACTTCTTGTATGCAGACTAAGCAAAAACCCCGTAGTCCCGGATTTTGCCTGCATCTTTGAAATTTTTCTGATATCACCGTGAATATGCAGATCAATAAATCCCGGAGCAGCATACCCTGATCCGGCATTTATGTAAAAAGTGTTCCTCAATTCAGGCTTTGCTCCTTTGCCTATCTTGAAAATCTTCGCGTTTTTAATAAGAATCCAGGAATTGCCTGTAATTCTATCATCGCTTATTAAACGGGCATTATGAATAAGTATTGCCTGAGGATTTCGGCTAGAATGAATTTTTTGTTTTTTCACCTGAATAGTTTTTCCAGTCCTTTTTTAAGCTGCTCCTGAAGCTCAGATTTTCCTGCTTCCCCTTCTTTTCCCTGGTTGAAAATATTTTTCAGCTCTCCTTTGATCTTGCTTTTTATTATATGCTTAACCGGCAAAGGAACGATCTTATATTTCAGCTGAGAAAGCTTATCGTAAACCCTTACTTTTGCAAGCGGCGCACCCGTTTCATCGGAAGCAAAGCTTAATAATTGGCCTATGCCCCCCGCGCTTTGAACGAATTCCGGGCTTAGTTTAAACATTACTTCAAAATCAACATATTGCTCAAGGTCAATATAACCAATGCCGGAAATTACCGCCTCAGCAGCGATCATGATCATGTCCTGTGTTTGCAGCTTTCCGTCGCTCAGAGAAAATGTGGCCGAAGCCTCTTTTATGTTCATATCTGATAGCCGGGCAACTCCCAGGGAATCGGCAACTTTGGCAAAGTTAGCCGGCATTTTGACTTTTCCTTCAATGACTTTAAACCATCCGGTACCGTTAAGCAGGTTTAAGTCAACCGCGCTGCCGGATATTCCAACATGGGCATTAAGTACTCCCTGCCCCATATTCTCTCCGATAACATCCTCTACCAGCGGCTCAATATCTATGTCCTGGAAATCTATTGAGCATTGCACCGGAATATCCTTATCAACTATTGCCGCCTTTACAGCTCCGGTAATCTTACCGCCATAAAAATCACAGTCTAAGGGCGCAAGATTTAAAACCCCGTTTTCAAGCTTAATATCCGCTTTTAAATTTGCGATCTTTATTTTGTCTACCGATGCTTTACTGAGCAGTATTTTTGCATCAGCGCTCAGGGTATCTATTCCGGCAGGCGCTCCTTTGCATTCAGCAGTTACTTCACAATCTCCCGCAAGAGCGGGTAACGGAATCCCTGAGAAAATACCGGCGATATCCTTTAATTTTATGAGTCCCTCAAGAGTAAAATCAATATTTGGATTTTCAAGATTTGATACCCTGCCTTTTATGGAAAGATTTGTGTCAACATAATCAATATCAAAATTTTTTATAATTATATCTTTTTTATCATAATCACCCGCGATTCGCGCGTTTAACATCTGCCCGCCTATAGCCGCGGAGATATTTTCGCTGGAAAAGCTGCTTTGCGAACAGATAATTCTCCCCTGTATTTTTGTAATTTCACCTGTTTCCTTAATACCCTTTACATTTATATCCTCAAGCTCAGCAACTGCCGAAAAAGCCATGTCCTGTTTAGCTTTGATATTAATATCAAGGTCTATCACGCAGCCTCCCCGAGCCTCTATGCCCTGCTGTTTAAACGTAAGCCCTTTTATCCCCAGCCTCAGTTTTGCCGAAAACATATTCTTTCTTATAAAAGGAACAGATTTCAACCCAAAATCAACTGTATTGACCTCTAAAAAAGGCGTTTGATCAGCGTTTATTATTTCAACTTTAGAGAACAGGACTCCTTTAAGCGGAAAATAAAAAGCTTTTCCAATTCTCACCTTTTTCCCCAGATTTTCCTCCAACAAGTTTATCACCATAGGTTTTAGGTGTTTTGGGATATATACTTGATTCAAGTATATAAAAGCGCCGCCTATGATAGCTATCATCACCAACAACACTATAAAAACAATTTTTTTCATTTTTATTTTCCTTTATGAAATTAATTTCCAATTTTAGGAAGAGAAAAAAAGTTTTTCCAGAATTTCTGCTTTTGCTTTCTTTTGATTACTTCCCATATTTGCTCTTTCATCGCTCGCGCAGCTTTTTCCCCTGCTTTAATACACTCATCAGCCTTAGAAAAAGAAGCCCAGCCGACACTTGCCACATCAGGATGAATTATGATATCAGCCCCTTTTATTCTCATATCGCTTAGTTTCCAGGCACGTATCGCATCTGCCTGAAACATTATGTCTAATCCGTTACCTAGTTTTTTATTATAATCAACCTTTGCTTCAACCCCTACGGCAATGACAACATCCGCTCCCATCACCCTCGCGGCCTCAACCGGAACGCTGCCGATAATCCCTCCATCAACCAGTAAACGGTTTCCGTTCTTAACAGGCGGAAAAACACCCGGCAGGGACACAGAAGCCAGGACAGCTTCCTTTATACTTCCTTTTGAAATAATAACTTCCTGCCCGGTACGTAAATCTACACTCGTGCAGCAAAAAGGGATTTTAAATTTTCTAAAATCAGTGTCTATCTCAAGATGTTCGAACATCCAGGATATTTCCTTTCCGCTGAAAACCCATCTTTTTATTGCCCTTACATTAACCAGGACCATCTGCTTGACAAAAGAAAACAAAGACTGGATGATCAGCTTCTTTTCATCAGACGGGGAATATCCGCTTATCAATTTCTCTATGGCACTTACTTCTTTTCTGTCTGCCATTGCAAGCATCCGTCTTTCAATAGCATTGATATTCAGATTTAAGGCGTACTGCGCCCCGATCATTGCCCCCATGCTCGTGCCCGCGATCATATCAATACATACGCCTTCCTCCTGCAAAGCTCTTATCACCCCGATATGAGCAAGCCCGCGTACTCCGCCGCCTCCTAAAGCAAGTGCTACTTTCACACGATTTCTACCCATAGTCCTTATAACTCCCTTAATTGTAAAATTGCAGTAAAAAATTAATTAACTTCATTGTATGATTAGCCTTAGGAATTGTCAATAAAAGCTTTGAGCTCATCCGGAATGAGGTAACAATATTAAGCTGCACTTCAGAATCCCGGAGAGTTTCTTTGTGAGGCAATTCGCACCCATAGAGAAAAACCCTCATGGTTTTTCCCTATCGCTTCGCTCTTCCTTTTCCTTCCGCTACCCAGATTTTGCCAAACAGCAAAGCAAAATCTGCCCAAAGGGCCGACTGATTAAATCTTTCAAAATTTAATCATGCTTGTCGGGGTAGTCCGAATTCCAACAAATTCGGACTAGAAGTTTCCTTCGCCGATTGCGACGGAATTCTCTTTGATAGAATTCCATCCTGCATCCTATGGATAAGGGGGAACAATCTTCCCCCTTAATATCCCCTTTTTATCCCCTTGGTTACGCCTTCAAAAAAAATGACCACCCATAAAAAGTGATCATTTATTTTTGGCGTCCCCAAGGGGATTTGAACCCCTGTCGACAGATCGAAAATCTGTTGTCCTGGACCAGGCTAGACGATGGGGACATAATTGAAAATAAGTGGTGAGCCGCCTTGGTCTCGAACCAAGCACAACCGCCTTAAAAGGGCGGTGCTCTACCAGATGAGCTAGCGGCCCACTAAATCCTTCAATAAACTCAGGACCTAAACGCGGTTACCGCGTTTAGACTTCCATTATGTCGTTTTCTTTTTTCTTTGAAAAAGCTTCTAGATCATTAATACATTTATCCGTAAGCTTCTGGACATCTTCCTGGGCTTTAAAACATTCATCTTCCGCGACATTATTGTTTTTTTGCGCCTGCTTTATACTTTCGTTGGCTTCCCGGCGTACAGCCCGGATCGCGACACGGCCTTCTTCTGTAAGCTTGTGAACTACTTTCACCAGCTCCGCGCGTCTTTCCTTTGTTAAAGGAGGAACGCTTAGGCGAATAACTTTTCCGTCATTTGAAGGAGGAATACCCAGTTCAGATTTTTGAATAGCCTTTTCAATAGCTCCGATACTTGATATATCCCAAGGCTGAATAACGATCAGCCTGGCCTCCGGAGTGGAAATACCCGCGAGCTGCTTTAAAGGGGTCAGTGTCCCGTAATAGTCCACACGCAATCCATCTACCAAAGCAGGGCTGGCTCTTCCTGTGCGAATAGTGCTAAAATCCTGAACGCAAACATCTACCGACTTCTTCATTTTAGCTTCAGCTTGACTAATTATTTCCTTAACTGGCATACATACCCCCTAAACAAATACTTTTTCGTCAGATTAAAATTTCCATTACTTTACAAGGGTTCCAATCGACGCTCCCCGCATTACTTTCTTAATATTGCCTTTTTGAAAAAGATCGAAAACAACTATAGGTAATTTATTTTCCATACAAAGCGTAACCGCGGTGCGGTCAATAACCTTCAGATTCTTATTAATAACCTCAATATAGGTAAGCTTTTTTAACCTCGCAGCTTTCTTATTCTTCATCGGATCATCAGAATAAACACCGTCTACTTTTGTTGCTTTTAAGATCACATCCGCGTTTATCTCTATAGCCCGCAGCGCAGCAGCGGTATCAGTCGTAAAGTAAGGGTTGCCTGTGCCTCCGGCAAAGATTATGATCCTGCCCTTTTCTAAATGCCTGACTGCTCTCCTGCGGATATAGGGTTCCGCAAGTTTCTGCATTTCTATCGCGGTCTGAACGCGCGTATGAACACCGATCTTTTCCAAAGCATCCTGCAGAGCCAGGGCATTAATAACCGTCGCCAGCATACCCATATAGTCGGCAGTAACCCTGTCAATCGCCCTGCCTATTGTCGACGCAGCCCGGAAAATATTACCCGCTCCAACAACAATAGCGATTTCAAGGCCTAATCCATTTATTTCTTTTAGCTGTTCAGCTATATCTAAAAGAACCCCAGCATCAATTCCATATCCCT
>DAOVNL010000109.1 GCA_030630245.1 Candidatus Omnitrophota bacterium
AGAATGAGCCAAAATAGATTCTCTTTAGCTGTTTGAAACACAACACAATATCTTTTAAACATAATCCCCCCATTGACTCACCGATTACCCGGGATAGCTTATTTCTATTGAAAAACACCTTGAGTTTGTCTATAATAAATGTTATGCATTTATCGAAAAGAGGATATTTCATATTATTTTTTAGTTTTTTAATATTATTTCACCTTGTAAATAATCTATACTGGATGCAACAAGACGGAAGGCATGCTCTTGGTTGCGAATCGGTATTCCATTTTGAACGTGCCTTTGAAATATATGAGCAAATCACCCCCTCATCTTCTAACTATTTAGCCTCTGTTTCCAGAATAATAAACTATCCCTGGGCGCCACAAATCAGACAACCAGCTATTTCTGCTGCGCCTAGTACTTATGCGGCGATAGGTGTTTTTCTGACTGTTTTGTTCAATCTTTCTTTTTTGAATTTACCGCAGCTTAACATAATTTATCTAGCCTTGATAATTTTATTTACTTACTTACTTGGCAAAAGCATAGCAGATAAAAAAACAGGCTGCCTTTCAGCCTTTCTTGTTGCCTTTTATCCAATGGTTTATGGCGCTTCGAGAAAACTCGTGCCTGAGATTGCATTAACCGCGACTGTTGTCTGCGCTTATTATTTATTGGTCAAAACTAAAACTTTTAAGTCGATATTATATTCTCTGCTTTTAGGAATAACCGGATTCTTTGGCATGATTATTCAACCTCTCTTTACTGCATTTATTAGCGGTGGATTACTTTATTACTTTTACAAAATCATAAGATATACGAATAAAACTAAACCGCAAAGATTTTTGAATTTAAGCATTAGCATTATTATCATGCTTGCAGCTTTATTTTTTGTGCACGGGGATTTTTACGAATTCAGTTTAAAGACAAAAGATGCCTTTAAAGAAATGCGCATTACCCTGACTACACACTCGAAAACTTTTGTCGGAAATGCCGATACTGCTACTGACGGGCTTTTTCTTTTTGCTTCACCCACTGATAGCTGTCCCTGCACCCAGACAACCGATCGCGGCATGAATTTAAGATGCATTCTGTTTTATCTATCACAACTGGCAGATCAAATCTCTTTTTTCTGCGCGTTGTTATTAATTATGAGCCTTTTCTTTTTTATCAAAAATAAAAAATGTCAGAGTAAGATGTTGTTATTTGTCTGGGTTTTTCTTCCCTATTTAATACTTGTTTTGCTGCCCCAAAAATGGGGACGCTTCTATCTGCCGGGGCTGCCCGCCGTGGCGCTAATCACTGCCTGCGGCATTACCAATATTACTCACAAGCGCTTTAAAAAAATACTGCTGGTTTTGATCTTTATCGTAAGTTTAACGCAATTTTTTATGTATTCTTATTATGCTGCGCCGGGTAAACCTGCATTGAGTAAGCTGACAGAATCTATAAACGCTCATAAACCGTTACAGTCTAATTATCATCTCACCGTTCGCCAGATCATAAAAAAAATAAACAGCAATGATGTTAATACCAAAAAAATAAATATCGGGTTATTTGATATTGTAGAATCCGCAGATCGTTTTTCTATTCATTGGTATAACGATCTTACATATTATTTTCGTCTTTTGATGAAATTTTACAAAAAGGCAGAGACGCATGTCACATTACATTGGAACATCTCTGCTTCTTTAATTGATGAGAACAGCTATGATTTCCTGGTTGTACTTTCAGATAATGATTATATCTTAGATGAGCATATTAGAAAAAACTATAAACTCATTCAAAAGAATACATTAAGACCGGCAAATATTATTGTCATTACTTACAAAAAAAAGTTATGATTTAATTTTTCTGGATTGTAATAGTACAATATATTTTCTCGTGCCGAAGTGGTGGAACTGGCAGACGCGCATGGTTCAGGGCCATGTGTCCGCAAGGACGTGTGGGTTCAAATCCCACCTTCGGCACCAACCTCTACCAATCAATAGAACTTCAAAGAAGCAGGCTTCAGTTGATAAGCCAAAAATCAAATGGTTTAGCCCGAATATTTCACGGTATAGTCTACGGAGTTTATCCTGCACCATGCTTGCTCTGGTACAGGGTATGCTCGTTACGACGATACTATGAAATGTTCGGGTTAGAAGTGTAACACAATAAAGATTATTTTTGGGAAGACGGAAGATAAGAGATATTCTTACTGCAGAAAGATTCTCCCTGCAAAACACCTTTAATAACTACCAGATCCTCTACTGCAATCGCATTTAAGCTCTGCGATTTACCTTCAGATTTCATTCTGTTTATGATCACAGTATCCGGAGGCACCAGCACAGTTACCTGTTTGTTTATATAAGGCAAATATACTTCTACACTGTCCTCAGTTATGTTTTTTACAATACCGCTGATCTGAAAAGGAGGATCATACTCCTGCTCAGCACCCGCCCTAGCCGCAATAAATAAAAAAACAGCTGCAGATAAAACAATTAAGTATTTTTTAAAACTCATTCTCTTCTCAACTTTATATAAAGGTTACTAATAGTTGCAAGTTGTTACTAAGAGTTACTATCGGTCACCAACAGTTAATATTGGTTAATAAAAGTTACTCTAAAAAAACAATATCAATATTTTTGATTTTTCTTTTTACTTTTACCTTTTTACTTCTTAGTTTATTAAGTATCAACCGAATTTATAGACTTTTCTAACCGGCTCTTCTACTATCCATGTGCATGATAGGCCCTTTGGAAACACGACCAGGTCCCCTGCCTGAAAACTTATCTCGCCGTCTGAGGTTTTCACCCTGACTTTGCCCTCATATAAATATGCTGTTTCCTTATCGGAATATGTCCAGTCAAAAGTGCTCTTTTCGCACTCCCAGGTGCCCCAGCTTTTTATATCTAAAGCATCCAGTTCTTCCTGTGTCGGCTTTTTTACCTGAATTTCCATAATCTATCCTTTCAATGAGCACATCACTTGACACCTGCCCTACTTAACAAGCAGAAAGCAAAGTAATGCTAAGTTATCCAAATACATTTATCCCGCCTGCTTTACTTTACGAAGCAAAACAACGGAATGAATTCAGCCTATAGACTTACATCCACTGGTCGTTCTGTAAATCCAGGCTTCTTATATTATAGCCCTACATATAAAAAAATCCACAAAATATTATTTTGACATCACCTGATATTGCAAATGCTTGCCGGATGCAGTGTCCAGTCGCCATATCTCTGATTGATATCATCCTGGGCGTTGAATAACTGCTTACGTTTTTTTTGATCCGCAAAAAGAAATGCACCGCTATCCGCACCCAATCCTCTTGCGGCCACCCCCAAGGCTCTTATATAAATGTTACGGGCTTTCAGCTTATCCAGTATAAAAAGCGCCCTCCTGAACAAATCAGCGGAATCATTGGTAAATTCCTTAAAATTCTTTTCCTTGGATATAAATTCAAGATCAGGTTTGCGCAGATAAATATGCAGTATGTTTGATTCAAGTTTATAGCGCCTGAGGCGAAAGCCTACCATTTCGCACAAAAGGCGCAGCCATGCCTCTACCTCATGGCGGGCATATATGTTACGCGGCAGGGTATAAGAATGACCAACAGATTTAGGCGTTACTTCCAACTGATGAAACCAGTGAATATCATCTTCCGCAAATAAATCAGGGCGAGCTACAGCAAACATCCACAAACCTATCTTGCCGAATTTCTCTACATAAAAATCCTCAGGGATCCTGCGCATATCAGAATAGGAAAATATGAAATAATTATTCAAGCGTTCTGTTAAACGCCTGCCGATACCCGGAATTTTCTCAACCGGCAGGTCATTAAGGAAACAGGCAATATCACCCGGCTCCATTATCACCATACCGTCGGGTTTTTTAAGCGAAGATGCTATTTTAGACATCAAGCGGTTCACAGATATGCCTATAGACCCGGTTATATCAAAACTGCTTTTTATATTATTTTTTATATCCATGCCCAACTCAAGATATGACCCATAACTTTTATCAAGGCCTGTAACATCCATATAGAATTCATCCACAGATGCCTGCTCTACTTGCGGGCTGTAATTATGCAGTAAATTCCCGATTTGCCTGGACACATAAAGGTATTTAGCTGAATCAGCCGCAACAAATTCAGCATAAGGGCAAATACGAAATGCCTCGTGCGTGCTCATGCCTGAGTCTATACCTAATCTTTTTGCCTCATATGACGCAGCGCAAACCACGCTTCTTCTTTTATCCGCTCTGCCGCCGACTATTAAAGGCTTGCCTTTCAAGCGGGGATTCACCGCCTGCTCAACTGAGGCAAAAAAAGCATCCATATCGATATGCAATATTTTTCTTTTGTAACTAGATTTTCCCATTATCTCAAAATAAAGTACATAT
>DAOVNL010000043.1 GCA_030630245.1 Candidatus Omnitrophota bacterium
CCTTTAAAACAAAGGGGGAATCTGAGGAAGTACCCTGCTAAAAGGCGGGGGGCAACTTGTGCCCGTGTTTGTTTTGGCAGCAAAACTACGGGTATTCGCACAGATAAACCAAGGAATGGCAGGGGTAAGTAAAGCAGATATTCCGTCTCATAAACTATGGGGAAATTCTCTTCGACAATTTCCCTCATATTCGACGGAATCAATTTGCACAGATAATTTATGTCGGCTATTGCCTCCATAAATTATGTGCTCATTGAGGGGAAGATTGATGAAAATATTATTTTGTAGTTCTGAAGTTGTGCCGTTTGCAAAGACAGGGGGGCTTGCGGATGTGGCGGGTACTCTGCCGCCCGCATTAGAAGTTGCCGGCGCGCGGGTAAAAATCGTAATGCCGAGATACAGGTGCGTTGATGTTAAAAAATTTAAGCTGAAAAAACTTGATGATGAAACATTCTCAACTTCGATCGGAAAAAATGTAGAGGTTTTGCTCCTTGAAAAAAAGAGTTTTTTTGATAGAGATGGATTGTACCAGCAAAAGGGCATGGATTATCCGGATAATCTGGACAGGTTTACGTATTATTGCCTGCAGACGCTTAAACTGATAAAGAAAATAAATTTTAAGCCTGATATCATTCACTGTAATGACTGGCAGACCGCGCTGATCCCGGTTTATCTAAAAAAAATGTTTAAAAATGATCTGTTTTATAAAAACATAAAAACAATCTTAACTATACATAATCTCGGATATCAAGGGCTTTTCCCTAAAGAGGAACTTGCCGTAACCGGATTGAATAAAGAGCTGTTTTCACTTAACGGGCTTGAATTTTACGGTAAGATCAATCTGCTCAAAGGAGGTTTATTATTTTCAGATTACATTAGTACAGTGAGCTCGACTTATGCGCGGGAAATTCATAGCGCTGAATTCGGCTGCGGGCTTGAAGGAGTTTTACAGAAAAGGAAAAAAGATACTGCCGGAATATTAAACGGGATCAATTATGATGAGTGGGACCCCAGGAAGAATAAAGCGCTGGTAAAAAACTATGGGCCTGATTCGATCGAAGGCAAATATGAAAATAAAGAGGCTTTGCAAAAAATCGGCAAGCTTAAGGTAGACAGGAAAATTCCGCTTTTGGGAATAATTACCCGGCTTGCGGACCAGAAGGGCCTGGATATACTCGCGGAAGTAATTGAAGAGGTTGTACAGATGCCGGTTCAGTTTATTTTACTTGGCACGGGTGACCCCCGTTATCATAAATTGTTTGAAGGCATAAGCAGTAAGTATAAGAATACGTCGATTCATTTGAAATTCGATACTACTCTTGCTTATAAAATTTATGCGGGCTCTGACATCTTTCTGATGCCTTCATATTATGAACCCTGCGGCCTTGGCCAGCTTATAAGCCTTAATTTCGGGACAATTCCGTTGGTACGAAGGACAGGGGGGCTTGCGGATACCGTGGAGGATTTTGATCCTTTTACAAAAAAAGGAAACGGATTTGTGTTTTCCAGTTATCAGGCCGGAGCATTACTGGAGACGGTCAAACGTTCTCTTTGTGTTTATAATGATGCTAAGACCTGGAAGAAACTGGTCACAAGGGCAATGAAAAGTGATTTTTCCTGGAAAAAATCAGCGAAAGAATACATTAGTTTATATAAAAGTCTTAAATCTTAAGTAGACAGTCATGATTGTAATCGGCCTTACAGGAGGACTTGCCAGCGGCAAGACCAGAATAGCTAAGATGTTTGCTGAACTTGGAGCAGAAGTTTTGAATGCTGACGCAATAGCGCATAGAGCGCTTTATAAAAATACGCATTGTTATAAGCAGGTTATCGGAAAATTCGGCAAAAGTATCCTGAATCCGGATGATTCTATAAATAGAAAGAAACTCGCGCGGCTGGCTTTTATAAGTGATAAAAAGCAGAAGCAATTATGTTCGATTATACATCCGTGGGTTTTTGCCTATATAAGGGAAAAAATTAAAAAAACAGAAAAAAACAAAGCGGTTAAAGCGGTTATTATCGAGGCGGTATTGCTGATTGAATCAGGGCTTTACAAGGATATGGATAAAATCCTGCTTGTAATGTCTACGGCCGCGCAGCAGATCTCAAGAGCTGCTTTAAAACGTAAAATGACTCAGGCGCAGGCAAAGCAGAGAATGCGTTTTCAGTTTGGTTTTGCTCAAAAGAGTAAGTATGCTGATTATATTATTGATAATCGCGGCGCTTTAAAAGATACAGAAAAAAAAGTGAAAAAAATATGGGAATCAATTTTAAGAAGAAATAATTTATAAAAGAAGGGGATGAATATGAAACCAAGACAGGAAAGAGTAAAACAGGTAAAAGTAGGCAATAATAATAACAACAAAGTTTTCGCGGGCAGTAATGCCCGCGGTAAACCGGCGCAGTTTAATGAACGCGGGCCGCAAAAGCCCGAAGGGTATATGGATATCGGAGAATTGAAGAGAACCAGCGGCACCAATCTTATCAAAGCTGCCAAAGAATTGAATATCATCGGAATAAGCGGCTTGAGAAAACAGGATCTGATATTTAAGATATTGCAGGCACAGGCGGAGAAAGCCGGGAATATGTTTGGGGAGGGGATATTAGAGGTGCTTCCTGACGGGTTTGGATTCCTGCGCTCGCCGAACTATAATTATCTGCCCTGCCCGGATGATATATATATTTCTCCTTCTCAGATAAGAAAGTTCAATCTGAGAACAGGAGATACGGTCAGCGGCCAGATCAGGCCTCCGAAAGAAGGAGAGCGTTACTTTGCCCTGTTGAAAGTAGAGGCGGTTAATTTTGAGGCGCCGGAAAAGGCAAAGGAAAAAATCTTTTTTGACAACCTGACGCCTCTTTATCCGAATGACCGTTTTATACTGGAGACAACTTCTGAGGAGGTTTCTACCAGGATCATGGATCTGTTTACGCCCATAGGCAAGGGGCAGCGCGGACTTATTGTCGCGCCTCCTTATAGCGGTAAAACAGTATTGCTGCAGAAGATCGCCAACAGCATAACCACTAATAATGAGGATGCGGTTCTTATCGTCCTGTTAATAGATGAACGCCCGGAAGAAGTTACCGATATGCAGCGCTCAGTAAAGGGAGAGGTCATAAGCAGTACTTTTGATGAGCCGCCTGAGCGTCATGTTCAGGTAGCGGAGATGGTTATTGAGAAAGCAAAGAGACTTGTGGAGTGCGGCAGGGATGTAGTAATATTACTCGATAGTCTTACCCGCCTGGCAAGAGCGCATAATACGGTTGTACCTCATTCGGGAAAAATATTATCAGGAGGAGTAGACTCTACAGCTTTGCAGAAGCCAAAGAGATTTTTGGGTGCGGCAAGGAACATAGAAGAAGGAGGTTCACTTACAATATTGGCTACTGCCTTAGTAGATACAGGCTCTCGAATGGATGAGGTTATATTCGAAGAGTTCAAGGGGACAGGCAATATGGAGCTGCAGCTTGACCGCAATTTGTTCCAGCGCCGTATTTATCCGGCAATAGACATAAAGCGTTCAAATACCCGTAAAGAAGACCTGCTGGTTAATGCCGATGAGCTAAAACTTATCTGGATACTGCGCAAGGCATTGAATGAACTTAGCAGTGTAGAAGCAATGGAGCTTCTGACCGGCAAACTCAAGAAAGTCAGCACAAACGCGGAATTTCTGCTCAGCCTTGCTAAAAACGGATAAACTTAAGCAGCCTTCGATTGATAAAAAAAGAGTATACTTTTAAAAGTATAGTTGACGAATAATAAATTTTTTGCTAAACTCTTATCCTTATAATTATATAGAAATTATCCCGCCAAAAGGCGGCCTCGCTTAAAAGGCAGCGGGACAGGCGGGATTTAATTCGCACAGTAACTTATGAACACTTTGTTCCATAAGTTACGTGCTCATTTAGGAGGAATAAATATGAAGAAGAAGATTCATCCACAGTATAAAAAAACTACAATAACCTGTGCTTGCGGGGAAGTAATGCAGATAGCCAGCACAAAAGAAAACATCCGAGTTGAAATTTGCAGTAATTGCCATCCTTTTTATACCGGAAAACAGAAGCTTGTTGATACGGCCGGCCGTGTAGAACGCTTCAAGAAGAGATATGCAAGATAAGCAGATACTCTTTAATAAATTCAAGGGTTTTCAAGAACGCTTTCAATTTTTGGAAAATCAAATGGTTGATCCGGAAGTAATAAAGGATATTGCCCTTTACCGGAAACTGGCAAAAGAAAGGGCCGGCCTTTGCGGGCGGATCGAAAAATTTCAGGAGCTGGAAAAGGTTGAAAAAGAAATTGCTCGTCTTGAAATTATAGTTAAAGAAGCTCGAGAAGAAAAAGAATTTCTTGAGTTAGTCGATTCTGAGCTTGGAGTTTTAAGAAAAAAGTATGAAGATGTCTGCACTGAGCTTGAGGAATTTCTCATCGAGCAGGATCCACGCGCCAGTAAGGATGTAATTATTGAAATCCGGGCCGGTACAGGCGGAGAAGAGGCGGCTCTTTTTGCCGCGGATCTTTACCGCATGTATACCCATTATGCTGATAAATTTGGATTTAAGGTCGAGATAATAAATTCAAACCCCACACCTATCGGCGGTTTTAAAGAAATAATCTTTTCTGTGGAAGGGAAAGGCGCTTTCAGGCAATTTAAGTTTGAAAGCGGAGTTCACCGTGTACAAAGAGTTCCCAGTACAGAGACATCAGGCAGGGTCCATACGTCGGCTGTAAGCGTGGCAGTACTTCCGGAAGCAGAAGAAATGGAGATTGAGATCAATCCGCAGGAATTAAAAATAGATGTTTACCGTTCTACCGGCGCGGGAGGACAAAGCGTAAATACCACGGATTCGGCTGTAAGAATAACCCATTTGCCTTCCGGGATAGTGGTTACCTGCCAGGACGAAAGGTCGCAGATAAAAAATAAGGCAAAGGCATTTAAAGTGTTGCGGGCACGGCTGCTTGATAAGGCGCAAAGAGATCGGGAATCAAAGATTAAACAAGAGCGGCGCATGCAGATAGGCTCAGGCGACAGGAGTGAAAAAATACGTACATATAACTTCCCTGACCGACGGGTGACAGATCACCGCGCAGGCGTTACGCTTTATAAAATAGAAGAGATATTAGAAGGTGATTTAGGTGAATTGATCGCGCATCTGGCCGAGGCAGAAAAAAAACTCAAGCTTAATAAGGCAGAATAAGCCGTACAATATTTAATCGCAAAAAGCAGGAGACGGCAATGGAAAAACCGGTAAGGGCAGTTTTGATCGCGCTCACAGTCTCTTTGGTGTTTATTGGAGGCATACAGGCCCAGCAAAAAGGCGGCAGCCGTGTTATATATGAGGAAAATACAAGTTTTAAAGACGCAAAGCTCCGGGCTAAAATTCTCTCTGAGACTAAGGCGCAAAACTCTCAGAGTGAAGATAAGCCGGAACAAAAACAATTAGCGGCTGATCCCTGGATGGAAAAGATCCTGCCTTTGATTGAAAAATATTTAGGCAAGGATATGGCTGCCTTACTTAATGAGTATAAAAACGGAAGTTCTGATAAGCAGCACCCTGCGCTTGATGGACAAACGGAGAAAGGTGAGTTCAGGGAATTCTCTGATGAGCACCAGTGGAAAGGATTAAGGCGTGAGCAGATCCAGGGCGGGAATGCGCGATAGATTTCTGTTTTTGCGGGGACACAGGCGTGTTGGATATAAAAACTAATAAAGGTACTGATATTCGTTACGCGATGAAATGGGCGCTTAATGAGCTTAAGCAGGCTCAGATCGCAACTGCTGGCAAAGAAGCAGAGCTGCTGTTGTCAAATCTTTTGGATTGTGAATTTGCCGAGCTCTATTTACGGATTGATAGAATGTTAGAACCTCAGGTCCTAAGCCGGTTTAAAGGCCTCATCCGCAAGAGATGCAAAGGTGTTCCTTTGCAATATTTAATGCGGGAAACTTGTTTTTACGGGCTTAAACTTCATGTAGAAAAAGGAGTTTTTATCCCCAGGCCTGAGACCGAGGTTTTGGTCGAAAAAATTATTGATCTGGTTCGGGAAAATATAAGAAAACCTGCGCGTATACTGGAGTTATGTACCGGTTCAGGAAATATTTCTGTTGCATTGACAAAAAACCTGCAATATTGTAGAATTATGAGTTCAGATATCAGTCCGCAGGCTCTAGTTATTGCCAGGCGTAATGCCAAAACGCACGGTCTTGAGACAAGAATAGAATTTTCTCAAGGAGACTTGTTTTTGGCGGTATCTGAGATAAACGGCTTCAGTGACAGGTTTGATATAATTATTGCTAATCCGCCTTATATTACCCGTCAAGAGCTTAAGAATTTACCGCAAGATGTAGGCCATGAGCCGCAGAATGCGCTTGATGGAGGGGACGACGGGCTTCTGTTTTACAAAAAGATCATCTCAGGAGTTAAGCCTTATTTGAAAAACGGCGGATACATTGTTTTTGAATTTGGCGACAGGCAGCAGCAAAGTATTAAGGAAATCATTTGCAGCAGTCAGCTTTTTGAAAAGCCGTTTTTTTTCTCTGATTTGAACGGTATAATCAGATTTGTAATTGCGAGGCGTTCTTGTGGATAAGATTATTATCGAAGGCGGGGTTCCTTTAAGGGGAACTATTGAGATTAGCGGGGCAAAAAATGCCGCGTTGCCTATTATTGCCGCAACCTTACTCACGGAAGAAAAATGCGTTATTAAAAATGTTCCGGTCTTGCGTGATGTTCTTACAATGCTCAAAATCCTGCGTTCGC
>DAOVNL010000081.1 GCA_030630245.1 Candidatus Omnitrophota bacterium
CTTATGGCCAAACCATCAGGAGAAATTATTGAAAACCCGATTACGGCAAATTTCCGCGAAGGGCTGACAGTGCTTGAGTTCTTTATCTCTACTCACGGCGCCAGAAAAGGCCTTGCCGATACCGCGTTAAAAACAGCGGATGCCGGATATTTAACGCGCCGGCTTGTTGATGTTGCCCAGGATGTGATCATCACACAGGATGATTGCCATACTTTAAACGGGATTACGATCTGCGCGATAACAGAGGGCGATGATGTTGTTGTTAGTTTAAAAGAAAGAATTGTCGGGCGCATAGCGCTTGATAATATAGTTGATATTGTAACCGATAAGATAATTATATCGGTCGGCGAGGAAATAACTGAAGAAAAGGCGGATAGAATCGAGCAGCTGGGGCTTGCGAAAATCAGACTCCGCAGCGTTTTAACCTGTGAGGTTACACACGGAGTATGCGCTAAATGCTACGGACGTAACCTGGCTACGCAGCGTTTAGTTGAGTTGGGTGAGGCAGTAGGGATTGTTGCCGCGCAGTCAATCGGTGAACCGGGCACACAGCTTACAATGAGAACGTTTCACATCGGCGGAACCGCATCAAGAATTGTTGAGCAGTCACAGTTTAAGGCAAAGCATTCAGGATCCATCAAGCGCCACAATCTGCGTACAGTTACAAATAAAAACGGAGAAATAATCGTTCTTAACAGAAACGGGCAGATAAGCATACACGATGCAGTTGAAAGGGAACTTGAAATTTACAATGTCCCGATAGGATCGTTCCTGACGATACTTGAAGGTGAAAAAGTAGAGAAGAATCAGGTGATCGTAACATGGGATCCGTATACTTCTCCGATTTTAACCGAATCAAGCGGTAAGGTGCGTTTTGAGGATATCAAGGAAAACGTAACTATGCGTGAAGAAATCGATGCCTCTACCGGACTAACTGAGAGAGTGATTATTGATCATAAAGCCGACTATCATCCGCAGATCATTATTTATAATGGCAACGATGAGGTTGTGGCTTTTTATACTATCCCGTCCGGCGCTCATATTGTTGTTCAGGACGGACAGGAAGTTGAAGGCGGAAGTTTGCTTGCTAAAACTCCGAGAAAAATTTCCAAAACCAAAGATATTACCGGTGGTTTGCCGCGAGTTGCTGAAATATTTGAAGCGCGCCGCCCTAAAGACCCGGCGATCATTACGGAAATCGACGGAATTGTTGAATTTGGAGCTCCGAAAAAAGGACAGCGCCGTATAATTATTAAGAGCGTATCAGGTATGAGCAAAGAATATCTGATCCCGCCGGGAAAACATCTTAATATTTATAAAGGCGACATGGTTAGCGCCGGCCAGGTGCTTACTGACGGGCCGATGGTCCCGCATGACATATTAAGCGTTTCCGGTGTGCAGAAACTGCAGGAGCACCTGGTTACGGAAATCCAGGAGGTTTATCGTTTGCAGGGAGTCCGCATTAATGATAAGCATATCGAAGTTATTGTCCGCCAGATGCTCAAAAAAGTAAAAGTTGAAGATGTCGGGGATACAGATTTGCTTCCCGGACAGCAGGTGGATAAATTTGTTCTGGATGAGATCAACAAGCGCATAAAGGAAAAGAAAGGTAAGCCGGCAAGCGCTACTCCGCTCCTTTTAGGAATTACCAAGGCATCGCTGACTACGGAAAGTTTTATTTCTGCCGCAAGTTTTCAGGAAACCACCCGTGTTTTAACAGAAGCTGCGGCCAGCGGAAAGAGAGACAAGCTAATGGGCTTAAAGGAAAACGTTATTATGGGGCATCTGATCCCGGCAGGAACTGGGTTTCATGCGCATAGAAAAATAAATATCATCCACGAAAAAGGTGAAGAAAAAACAGAAGAAAAAATAGAAGAAAAAAAGACGATGCTCTTAAAGTAAGTTAAGGAGAAAAAGAAAGATGCCGACAATTAGTCAATTAATTAGAATAGGAAGAAAGAAATCAAGCAGCAGGACAAAGGCTCCCGCGCTGCAAAAATCTCCGCAAAGAAGAGGGGTTTGTCTGCAAGTGCGGACAATGACTCCTAAAAAACCTAATTCTGCCTTGCGCAAGATCGCGAGAGTTAGGCTTACTAACGGCATTGAAGTATCGGCTTATATACCCGGAGAAGGGCATAATCTGCAGGAACATTCTATCGTGCTTGTTCGCGGCGGAAGAGTGAAAGATTTGCCGGGAGTTAGATATCATATTGTCAGAGGTACTCTTGATACTGCGGGAGTATCAGATAGAAAAAGAAGCCGTTCTTGTTATGGGACAAAGAAACCAAAGAAATAATTGAAATTATAAGGAGGAAACATGCGTCGAAGGCGCGCGGTAAAACGTCAGATACAGCCAGACCCAAAGTATAATAGCATTTTAGTTACCAAGCTTGTGAATATGATAATGTCCAAAGGAAAAAAGTCAATTGCGGAGCGCATACTTTATTCTGCTTTTGAGGTTTTAGAAAAAAAGACAAGCAAGAATGCCCTGGAAGTTTTTAAAAAGGGTTTAGAAAATGTGCGTCCTCTTTTAGAGGTTAAGGCAAGAAGAGTGGGCGGAGCGACTTACCAGGTTCCGATTGAAATCCGGCAGGATAGAGGTACTATTGTTGCCCTGCGCTGGATACGCAACTTTGCCAGAGCCAGAAAAGGCAAGCCGATGGAAGAGAAACTTGCGCAGGAACTGCTTGATGCGTATAAGGGGGAAGGTGCGGCTATCAAGAAAAGAGAAGATACTCATAAAATGGCTGAATCCAACAAGGCTTTTGCGCATTACCGCTGGTAATTGATTTTACCGCTGAAGAGTTTAAAATATATAGGATTAACCGGAATTATACAGGATAGAATGCAGGGGAAAATAAAGAAGCATGTTATGGCAAGATTATTCCCTTTAGAAAAGAGTAGAAATATCGGCATCATGGCGCATATTGACGCCGGAAAAACGACAACGACAGAACGCATTTTATTTTATACCGGCAGGGTTTATAAGCTGGGGGAGGTTGACGAGGGCACAGCAACAATGGATTGGATGGCGCAGGAACAGGAGCGTGGTATAACAATTACCAGCGCAAGCACCACATGTTTCTGGAAAGAGCATCGGATTAATATAATTGATACTCCCGGCCATGTAGATTTTACAGTAGAAGTTGAACGTTCTTTGAGAGTTTTGGATGGAGCAGTGATTATTTTATGCGCTGTCGGCGGAGTCGAGCCGCAGTCTGAGACAGTTTGGAGACAGGCGCAGCGTTATCATGTTCCGCTTATAGCTTATATAAATAAGATGGACAGAATAGGCTGTGACTTTTACGGCGCGATTGAGCAGATGAGAAACCGCTTAGGAGCGAAAGTAATTCCGATGCAGATTCCTATCGGAGTTGAGGAAAGTTTTACCGGTATAGTGGATCTCGTTGAGATGAAAGCCTATATATTTGAGCGAAATAGTGAAAACCTGGATTTTCAAACAGCGGAGATTCCCCATGATTTACTGGCATTAGCTAAAGGCTGCCGGATGCAAATGATCGAAACAGCGGCAGAACACGACCCTGTGCTGATGGAAAAATTTGTTCATAATAAAGAGCCGGGGATCGATGAGCTTAAAAAGGCGATTCGAGATGCTGTTATAAAATACGGTTATGTTCCTGTTTTCTGCGGATCAAGTTTCCGCAATATCGGCATTCAGCCGCTGCTTGACGGAATTTGTGAGTATTTACCCAGTCCGCTTGATGTGCCGCCGGTGGAAGGAATTGTGCCCGGGACAGAAAAGAAGGAAAAGCGTAGAACATCTGACGATGAGGTGTTCAGCGCCTTAGCGTTTAAAATAATGGCTGATTCGTATGTCGGCAAGCTGATATTCTTCCGCGTTTATTCCGGGATATTAAAATCAGGAACGCATGTTTACAATGCGAATAAAAAATGCAAGGAAAGAATCGGCAAACTGCTCAGGATGCACGCGAATAAGCAGGAGATAGTTGAGAAGGTTTATGCCGGAGACATCGCGGCGGCGGTCGGTTTAAAAGAAACAAAAACCGGAGAGACTATTTGCGATGTCAATAGGCCGATAATTTTAGAAAGCATGCATTTCCCTGAACCGGTGGTGTCCCTGGCTATTGAGCCGGCAACACAGGCGGCGCAGGATAAGTTAGCCGTTTCTTTGAATCGAGTGCAGGAAGAAGATCCGAGTTTCAGGGTTAAGTACGATAAAGATACAGGACAAACAATTATTTCCGGCATGGGAGAGCTTCATCTGGAAATCATTGTGGATCGCTTACTGCGGGAATTTAAAGTAGAGGCAAATGTAGGAAAACCGCAGGTGGCATATAAAGAAACAATCTCTAAGACTGTTGAAGTTGAGAATAAATTTATTCAGCAAACAGGCGGCCGGGGCCAGTACGCTCATGTAGCGCTTGAGATGTCAAAGGCCGATAGAGGGCAAGGGGTTGAATTTAGGAGTGAAATATCAAAAGGCGTAATACCAAGAGAATTTATACCGGCTATTAAAGAAGGTGTTCTTGGTTCGGCCGGCTCGGGAGTACTCGCGGGTTATCCCGTGATCGATGTAAATGTTAAGCTGATTGGCGGTTCGTATCATGCTGTGGATTCATCTGATTTGGCTTTCAGGATGGCAGCATCAATGGCTTTTACAGATGGATTGAGAAAGGCGCAGTCAGTGCTTCTTGAACCGATCATGTCTTTAGAGGCAGTAATTCCAGCGGAATATCTGGGGGATGTCATCGGGGATTTAGGCTCGCGCAGATGTAAAATTGAGTCAATGGATGACCGGGCAAACGCGAAGGTTGTCCGGGGAGTTGTACCGCTGGCTGAGATGTTTGGTTACGCGACTATAATAAGAAGCTTGACACAAGGGCGCGGAATGTATACAATAGAACCTTCTTATTATTTTGAAGTTCCAAAACAAATACAAGAAAAATTAATCGGCAGACGATATTAATTAGAGGAGGTGCATAGTGGCGAAAGAGAAATTCCAGAGGAATAAAACACATGTCAACATAGGAACAATCGGACACGTTGACCATGGTAAGACAAC
>DAOVNL010000129.1 GCA_030630245.1 Candidatus Omnitrophota bacterium
CGCAGCATTCCGTTGATCCCATCACTTAAAAAAGCACGCGGAAAGGGCAGATTTACACTTGAGCTTTTTACATGATAGCGCGAAGCAACCGCGACATCATTGCCCTCAGCAAGAGATTCAATAAGCAAATTAAATGTTTGCGCTTTATGCGTACGGTCGCAATCCATCGAAATCATAATATCCACATCTTCAGCCTGCCGGCAGATCCATTCGATTCCTTTGCGGAAAACCGCGTCCACTCCCCGGTTTTGTTCAAAGGATATCACCTCAAGCGGTATTTCCTCCGCAGCAGATTCAAGCACCTGCAAGGTTTCATCTTTACTGCCGTCGTTTACAACTAAGACGCGGTAAGCAGCTTTGCGGCTCTCAAGCACCTGCCTGATCTCATCTAAGACCGCTATAACATTTTTTTCTTCATTATAAGCCGGAAGCAGAACAAAAATCATGCGCACCATCCATTTTTTCAATTAGCTCAAGCGTGCTCATAAGCTCGCACTCAGATTTAAGCCTTCTGAGAATATACTCACACATGCTTTTTCTTTTTTCCAGGCTACCGAAGAAAGGCAATCTTAAATCATACTTGGCCGTATCCAGCAGATCAATCCCGTGAAATAAATAGTTTAAGGGAATCTGTCTTTTCCGCAACTCTCTTTTGCCCCAATCAAAAAGCCATCTGCCGCAGATAAATACATATGTGCTGTGCATAGGCAATCGCAGCCCCGGCACAACACTTATCGGAAACTCATAAAGTTTACCCTGCCCACTCTTTGCCATGTTCTTCATATGCGGCCTATACAGGCATAGCGGCGTATTTGCGAATCTCATATTGGATCCGGATATATTACGCAGCCTGCCTCCTAAGAGAGAATGCGCGCAATTCAAAGCCAACGGCGCGATAAAAGAAGGCAGTACTGAACTGTCATAAACATACCCCAAATCCTCAAGTATTTTTAATACACGCTCATCAATACTGAAAGTCGGAGCGCGAAATCCTCGGACTCTTTTCCCGCTAAGGCGCTCTAATATCTCATGGCTTTTCTTTATTTCATCACGAATGATCTCTTCCCCAAGGCTGCTGAAATTAAGCGGATGGCTCATGCTGTGATTAGCGATCTCATGTCCTTCTTCTGTGATCTGTTTGATTATCCGCGCGTGTTCAGGAATAAGCGCGTCAGAACCTACTACAAAAAATGTGGCCTTTATGGAATTTTTTCTGAAAATATCAAGAAAGCGTTTCACCGCCTCATGGTAAACCGGATCAAGGCCGCTCGGCGCGAGTTCCTGATTTAAGTACCTCTTGTATGTCCACAGGCTGTCCAGATCAACCTGTATTACTGCTCTCATCCGCTATTCCTTTCCATGATTCTTTCAAAAACGAGCTTTGATCTTACGGCTTGCGTATTGACTGTTTTCAAAAGATGTCTCTCATACATTGCCTCCGGAATATAAAGTCCGCCAACCCGGCCGCCCCCGGAAAACACTTGCTCAATAAACTCATTTGTGAGCACCGGCTCCACAGATGTATCTTGGCAAAACATTTTTTTCTCAACCCAAGTCTGGTCAAAATCCCGGTTTATGTTCTTTAACGCGCTCATGCAATTATTAAAAATATTCTCCCGGTCTTTCTCAGTAATATTCTTTGCGCGCAGGTATACCGGGCAGTAAACAATATTATTGCCTGAAAGCGGCGATGTATCAATAATTACGTTCGGGAGCCCGCACTCTGACTGGTTAAGAAACAGCCAGTATCCCTGCCTCAGCGGTCTTTTGAGTTTTAATATGTAGGATCCGGCATTTAAATAATCAGCATCAGGGATATTCAGGATATTTTTTACCTCCTCTGAACATAATTGCATAGTTTCTTTTAGTGAAACGCAGCAAAGCACACAATCAAACTCCATAAAAGATTTATTATCATGCAGTAACCATTTATTTTTTGCCGTCCTTTCAATTCTCTTGATAGTCTTGCCCAATATGATTTTTGCCCCTTTCTCGCGGATCTTTTCCATCAATCCGTCTAAGAGCACTCCCATACCGCCGCATAAAACACCTATTTCGTTCTGCTTGCCTTCTTTGATCCTCGCCCAAAGGTAAGCGGCGCTGACATCATTATAGTTCTGAAATTTAAATTCCATTAAAGGTTTAAAATAACGCTCAAAGACATTCTTTGTGCAATTGCCTTCAACCCAAACACGGGCGGTTTGCTGATTGAGCACAAAGCCGTCACCCGCAATACTTGCCTTAATCAGAAAAGCGGCAAGCTTCATCTTTTCAAAGATATTTATTCCCGGCAGGCCGAACAGGCTCAGAGGCCGGCTCATGTCAAAAAACCTACCATCAATAATGCTTGCCTGCCTGACCTTTTTCCAGCTAAGACTGCCTTCTAACCCGAGCTCATTAATAACTCTGATTATTTCTTTATCCTGTCTTGAGAAAAAGTGATTATATTTTTCTATAGGCATATTATCAAAACAGGCGTAAGAACACAGGCCTCCCGGATAATTTTCCTTTTCAAAAATACTGATCTGAAACTCACTTGAAAGCCTGTACGCGCATAGAAACCCGCTTATTCCGGCTCCGATTATTGCGATTTTCATAATCTGACTCCGGGTTTAAACTGTTCTTTGCAAATAGACCAGAATATTCTCAAGCCAACCCTCAACCTGCTCCCTGACTTTATTTTACCCAGCATCTTCCATATATAGCCCGGACGCAGATAAAAACTCCGCGTCGCCTCATTACGCAGCTGCCATATCCTTTCTTTGCTTACAAATTCACTTTCAGTAACAGGAAAAGCCGTGCGGTCAAATTTATAGACATTTTTAAGCTGAGGGTCTTTTTTTTCAAGTTCCGTCCTTATTTGCGCGCCGAAATCAGGCACAAAAATAGAAAACGAGGCATAATCGCAATTTAAATCCCGGGCAAAAGCAATCGTTTTTTTAATGCTGGGTTCATCTTCCTGAGGCAGTCCGATGATAAAAAATCCTATCGTATCTATGCCCTCTCTTTGACATAATACAAAAGCATCGCGCACTGTTTTGTTATCAATCGGCTTAGTAAGGTTTTCAAGCACCTGTTCGTTTTGCGACTCAACACCGAATTGAACAGTATGGCATCCGGCCTTTTTCATTATTCGGGCAAGCTTCCCGTCAAAGCAATCTACCCGGCTTAAACAGTCCCAGCTAAGGCCTAGTTCTTCATCGATCATCGCCCGGCAGATCTTTACGCAATGGTCTTTATCGGCAGTGAAAGTAAAATCAGGAAAGTGCACCTCCTTTATCCCTAATTTTTTTATTGCCTTCAACTCAATTAATAAATTCTCTACATCTCTTTTTCGATAATGTATTGAGGCGCTGGAGCAGAATTTACATTTAAAAGGACATCCGCTTGAAACCAGTACACAGGTCAAAGGAAAATTCCTTGCCTGCGGCAGGCGGTATTTCCCTAAAGGAAATAATTCATGCCTGGGCACTGGATATGAGAATACATCTTCATGGTTGCCGGCACATAACTCCTGTTGAATAATCCCGCCGCTTTTGTGCCAGATGCCGGGCAGCCTGCCCTTTTTTCCTTTAATATAATCAACTACCCCGCTTTGCGTATAATCTACAATAACCGCGTCTATGAACTCAAATTCCTCGAGGTACCTTTGCGTATTATGGCGCAGAAAGCCTCCGTTAAGAATTATCTTTAAGCCGCAGTTTTGTTTCAATTCATTAAACAATAGAAAATCCTCATCCTTGCTTGATGAGGAGGTTAAAGCGCATACAGCGCTAAAAGATGAGTTTTTTACAAACTGCAAAGTCTGTTCCGCGGACATCCCTTCAGTTATAGCATCAAGCACCTCTACCTGAAAATGGCTGCTGATAATACCGCTTAAAACCAAAAGGTCGATCGCAGGCCAATAATAGTCAGCTTTGGCAGATGAGCTGCAATATTGATCCCTAAGATATTTGTTTTTCCCCGGCGGGTTCAAAAGCAATATTTTATTCATTATCGTATGAGTATAACATAACCCGACTTACGGAGCAAATCGCCTA
>DAOVNL010000066.1 GCA_030630245.1 Candidatus Omnitrophota bacterium
ACATCGTCAATTACAACCTTTACCGCCGCGCCCAAAGCCTTCTTGACCGTCTCGCTAACCGGCTGGGTTCTCTGGCATACGGGAGCTCATGATGTATCCTCCGAGAATGGTTTTTTGTTATCCATTGAATGCTTTCTCCTGTTTACTGTCCTTTGATAAGGCATACTCTTGCTTAACATCATCTATTATAGAAATAAAGGTGTTGGGGCAAGACTGTCCCAGGCCGCACTTTGAAGCTAACTGCATCGTCTCGCATAAAGAAAGGATATCTTTTAAATATTCCTTGCCGCACTCTCCCTTTTTTAACATTTTGACAGCCTCGATTAATACCGGAATTCCTTCCCTGCACGGCGTACACTGCCCGCAAGACTCTTCTTCGAAAAACTCAAGGAAGTTTTCGACAACATCAAGTAAATTCCTTTTTTGGCCGAAAATAATAATGGAACCGCCTGTAGATAAATCTTCATAAGCGATTGTACGGCTAAACTGGCTTTTGGGCACACAAATTCCCGAGGCCCCGCCAACCTGCACCGCCTTGACATTTTTGGCATCGGCCATCTTAAGTATCTCTTTTATTGAAATACCGTAGGCGGCCTCATAAACCCCCGGCTTCCCGCAATCACCGGAAATACTCAACAACTTTGTACCGGCTGACTTTTCCGTTCCTATTGCCTTAAACCAGTCCGCTCCCTTGGCGGCTATATGAACTACCGCCGCGAATGTCTCTACGTTATTAACAATCGTCGGATGGCCGTTATAGCCGGTGTTAACCGGAAAAGGCGGCCTGTTTCTCGGCTCACCGCGGTTTCCTTCAAGTGACTCTATTAAGGCCGTCTCCTCGCCGCAGATATAAGCCCCGGCGCCCAGACGAACTTCTATATCAAAGTTAAACCCTTTTTTACCGCCGATATTTTCACCGAGGAGACTGTTTTTCCTCATCTCCTTCAACTCATCTTCTAAGGCAGGCACAAATGACTTATATTCTCCCCGCAGATAAACAAAGCCCTGCGCGGCTCCAATGGCGTAGGCCGCGATAATCATACCTTCCAAAAACAACGGAGCATACTCAGAAAGGAGTACCCTGTCCTTAAAAGTACCCGGCTCTCCTTCATCCGCGTTACAGACAACATACTTCTGCTCATCCTTTTCCTGGGCCGCGAACTTCCATTTTAGCCCGGTTGGAAAACCCGCCCCGCCCCTGCCTTTTAAGTTGGAGGCGCTTATCTCGGCAACAACCTGCTCACTTTTTATTTTAAGGGCGCCCTCTAATCCCGCCCCCTTCTCAATCTCACTAAAAATAACCAACCCCTGCCTCTTCGGCGTGTTTTCTATCTTTTTGTCTTTTACGTTCATTACTTCTGCTCCTGGATTATTTTTTTCACTTTTTGAGGAGTTATGTTCCCTATTAATTTATCATCAACCATAACCGCCGGCGCCTCATCGCACATACCGATACAGCTGGTTCTCTCAAGAGTAAATTTGCCGTCTTTGGTAGTCTGGCCGGTTTTTATCTTAAGCGCCTTTTCAAATTCATTGACAACTTTTTCACTGCCCGCCATCACATTTGAAACACAATTACTCACCCGGATAATATGCTTACCTTTCTTCTTCTCTGACAAAAAGGAGTAAAAGGTAATTACAGAAAAAACCTCGACCGGATGAATGCCAAACATATCCGCTGTTTCCTGCATATCCTTATCCGATATGTACCCCTTTTTATCCTGAATACTCTGAAGCACCGGAAGAAGCCTTGAGCGGGTTTCATCGCAAACCATCACCTCTTTGCCATCCTTAATTACCTTTTTCGGAACCGCGCATACCTTTGCCATCGTTCTCTCCTGTTAACTTTTTTTATACATTACCTCTGGCTGTTACAAAAGAGTGAAAGAAGCTCTATTGTAAAATCAATATCTTTAACAAGTACACTTTTAGGAACGCTGATTGACGCCGGCGCGAAATTCACTATACCCTTCAGGCCGGATAAAACCATAATATCCGCCACCTCCTGGCTATGAGAGGCGGGAACGGCAACTATCCCTAAATCGGCGTGCGTCCTTTTAATAATCTTCGGAGCCATCTCTACAGGATAAACCCTGACACCGTTTATCTTTTTGCCTATCTTGCTCTTGTCCTTTTCAAAGGCGGCAACTAATTTAATGTTATCCTCATTAAAGCCCGGGTACCTCAACATAGCCGTACCCAGATGCCCCACGCCAAAAAGCGCTACATGAACAACATTCTCTTGCAAAACAAAGTCTTTTAAGGTCTTATTTAACTCAGCAGTCTTATATCCTATTCTCGGCGTTCCAACCTTGCCAAAATTGGATATATCCTTGCGTATCTGCACGTCACTAATGCCGGTAATCAAGGCCAAATCCTTTGACGAAACCAGATAACGCTTTTCTTTTATCAAGTGATCAAGAGTTCTTATATAAATAAGCGCCCTGTCAACTGTTTTTCGGGGTATATTTTTCATAGTCTAATCGTGAAATTTAGAACGATTGAGAATATTATTATATACATCTTTCTTTTTATGTCAAGTGGAAAATGTGGAAAAAAGGAGGGGGAGGCAGAGTGATTTTTTTGCTATATCTATGTATTAAAAACTATACCTGTTTGACTATCGTGTTAAACTTCCCCGGCAGCTCTTTTTGTCCGGAAAGTTTGCTGAATTTCAAATCATCGAGCGCCTTAGCTATCTTTTTTATTAATTGTTCAAACATTTAGTGTAACCCGTTTATTATCTTAGCCATCTTAATATCCGTTTCCAATCCGTCTAAAATATTTTTGGAATTAATAACCCCTAAAGACAATGCTTCCTTATACAGGCTCTCATAAATACCCAAAGCCATTTTATAAGATATCTTCTCTTCCTTGATTAGCTTCTGATAAAAATCATTCAAAACACGCTTATTTTTTATCATCTAAAAACCCCGCGAACACGTCAAGTTCTACAAGCATTATTATTTTCTCCCTGCTATGCTGCCATTATCATGAAGCCATATTCAATCCTTCATTATTATACAATAAAATTCTATATTTTTAAACTAAATTCTGCCTAATGTTTAAATTATGCTACCCAAACACACTGTGAATACGCTTACTGCACATATATTGTAGCAATTATAACATATATAAGATTTATATAAAAATACAAAAAGCAGTTAACACCTTGATTTTACTACTTTTAAATATACCATCAAGGAAATTAACTGCTTATGGGATTAAACTGGCTTGCCGGCCGTAGCTTTAGCGTAGGCTGGCGGAGAGGCTGGGATTCGAACCCACTCTCCATAACCGCTTAATTTATATTGTATTACAAAACGACAAAATGTCAACGTGTTATGATTGTGTCACTCCGCAAGAAACGCTCCATTGGAATGCTCATATCCCTCAGTCAACTCATTAATACTTCGTTACCTTACCAAAAAGGTATTTTATTAAAAAAACTGGTGAATGCGAGGTAAAACTTCGAATTTATGACGCACTGCGTCATAAATTAACTCAAAGAAAGCGGCGTTGTACACGTTCCGTCCACGTCAGTCCGAAAAACATTTGTGCTGTTCGATCGATATCTTTGCAATGCCGTATTACTTGGCAAATTACTAAAAACTCCCGAACCAGTTGAAATAATAGCATCTCTTGGCGAAATTGTTTTGATAAACTCTAAATTTGCGCCATTGTCAGATCCATGATGACTGCAACGTAAAACATCACACCCCGACAACTTCCAGTCACTTTTAACTTGATCGAGCTCTGAATTTGATGCATCGCCACAAATGATAAATTTATTACTCGGCGTACTCACCCATATAACTAAACTTCCATCATGGCACTCTCGCGTATCATCACTGTTGATAGTATTTCTTGGTCCTAAAACAACAAACTCGCACCCTGAGAAGGTTTTTCTAACCCCTTTTGTACAAGTAAATTTTTTATTCGAATCAGGAATTAAACGACCCTTTAAGTTATTGTACTCATTCCAATCATCTATAGACAAAGAATTGTCTCCATATCTGCGCTCATATGGTGAACCCCAAAATTCAGCAACTGTAAAACCCCCAATTAAATCTTCCATGCCTAAATAATGATCATGGTGAGGATGTGTTATAATCAATAAATCTATATACGTTTTTCCGATATAATTTTTTAAATAACTGGCAATATTTGTCGGTTTTGATGCCCCGTTATTAAAACGTCTATATCCACAATCGATAACGACAACATCATTGCCCATTTCGAAAATAGTGCAATCGGCACACCCAACATTCAAAAAATGTGCTTTATACGCCATAAACTATCCACCTATTTTCTGTAACAACTTCTCAGGATTTTTATCAAGAAAGATTTTCGGACTTCCGCCGGTTCCCTCCAGAGAAATTAAAATATGATGACCATTCTTTGTGCTGACTGAAAACTTATTTTCTGTTGCCCCTTCAACATCTACACTTAAGCCTGAAGAACCATCAGCACACTGATACCGGTTATCAATTGAACCATCAATATCTGATGTGTGTCGTTTTTCTGAAATAACTACCAAGGCTGGCTTATCCTTAATTGAGTTATACAGACCTTCGGAAAACCCTGATTCCAAACCATGATGAGGTGCAACAAATATTGATAAACCATAATTCTGAAGTAATGATTTCAAAGAAGGCTGATTATCTGTGCGTTGATGCCAATCTGGATGATCTTCTTTTTTCTGTCTATCAAAAACAGTATATCTTTTTTCAAGACCATTACCTTCTTCAAGTATAAGCTTCAAGCAATCTGGCGTAATATCTCCGGGGATTAAAACTGTATGCTTCCCATGACGGTAAAACAAAACTAAACTCATGCCATTTCCATAATCTTGATCATTTTTGGGATGAATATCATTAACAACAGGTGGCCGAACATAAAACAGCCCATATCCCAAGTTAGGAACCGTTCTGGAAGACTCATAGCTTATTGTCTGAAGAGGCAATGTCCGTGAATCATATAGCCCTTTATACAGCTTAATGTTATCCTCACTTCCTTTGGGATTTTTAACACGATCCCAATCAAGGGCCTCCGGCTTTGCAGATCCTTCAGTTTTGTCATGAGGGCAGGTGTGAAGAGATGAATAAAAAGGTGGATTTTTACCATCTCTAGAGGCAAGGCAACTTATCTCGGCAATATGATCAGCATGCGGATGCGAAATAATAGTCTGCGCAACCTTACATTTTTTGTATTCATCTAAATACGGCAATAACTTCTCCTCAATAAACTTTGATGGAGAAAATTTTTCGCTACATCCAAAATCATAAAGAATCCCTTGATTCAAAGCCGTTCTGATAAAAATGCTGAGGCCGCGTCCAACATTAAATATCCATATATAACTTTGTAACGTTTGTGCCCACTTTGGAGTCTGTTTCATAACTACCTCCTATTTCCAAAAACCGCATCAGAAGCGGATTTATTTTCTTTTGAAATCAAATACCCTATTCCAAAAATAAGTTGACCAAAAACCAACCCAATACAAGCGGTTATTATCCAACCAATAGGAAGTTTGGTCATATACAGTAAAACGCTAAATAACGCCGCAT
>DAOVNL010000016.1 GCA_030630245.1 Candidatus Omnitrophota bacterium
ACCCATAAGGCGACAAGACAGATGCGGGAGCGGATTTTAGAGCAGCTTAAAAAGATCGCTTTAGATGCTTTTTCAAGTCAAAGCGAAAAGATCGATTTGCTCGGGGCTTTGGGCCATAGAGAGGAATATTTGCGGGAAAGGGCATTCAGGATTCTTGACTATATCATTGCTAATTATAATTTCTTCCAGGTTAAGAATATCGATAGCTTTATAAATGTTATCCTTTCCGGATGCGCGTCGGAATTAAACCTCTCCGCTAATTTTCGTATCAAGGAAAACTACTCTTCGTATGTATCCTACGCGCTTGATGAGTGCATAGACCGGGCAAACCATGATGAGCAAACGGCAGTAATTTTCGGGAATTTTATCAGACAGTATCTTTTTCTTGAAAACCGGACAGGCTGGTTTCCGAAAAATGACATCTTCGATATAATCAGCGGAATGTTTTCTCAGATCAATATATACGGCGGCAGCTTTAGCGGATTTCCCTCAAGCGATAATGAACTGATTGTTTTAAAACAGAAAATCATCTCGATGTTAAAGCAAATTTATGAGGTGAGGCCTGAGGGTATGAATAAGCGGTTTCTTAATACTACCCTGAAAAATTTTCTTGAGAAAAATACACAGGGTTTTAATATCGCTGATCTGGATAAGAAGTCATTTACCTCAAATGTTCTACCCATGAATAAGGGGTTTACCGCCTCATCTGAACTTGTGAAGCTCTGGGATGAATTCAGGGGGCTGATGGGAGTGCTTAGTGAAAAAGAGGCCCTGTCGCTTTTTAATTGCTACATAGATATATTCAAAAACGTTTATGATTACTTTCGTCAATACGCGCGCAAGGATGATGTTGTATTTATGGAGGAACTCAATAAACAGGCACGTTTTTTATTTGAAGATATGGGCCTTAGTGTTCCTGAAATATATTACAGGTTAGCCGGGCGTCTAAGGTATTTTCTGATAGATGAATTCCAGGATACAAGCAAATTACAATGGGGTAATTTGTTCTTGATGGTGGAAGAGGCCCTGTCCTTAGGCGGATCGCTCTTTTACGTAGGAGACAGAAAGCAGGCAATATACCGGTTCCGCGGCGGCAATGTTGATCTTTTTGACAGTATAAAGACTGATTTTGCTCAGTTTAATGTCAGTGATAAGCTAATCCTGAAAACCAATTACCGTTCTCAAAAGGAAGTGGTTTTGTTTAATAATGAAATATTTTCACCTCTGAATTTGCGGTGCTTCCTGGAAAAACAGCAGAATGATGCCGGGAGCAGCCTTAAATTCTTCCGAAAATTTGAAATAGATGAGATCATCTCAGTATTTAAGGATGCTGAGCAAAAATACCGCGAAGATAAAGCCCGGGGGTATGTCAGTGTTGATTATGTAGAATATACTGACAAGGAGAACCGTGATGAGCTTATTCGCGCGAGGTTGATCTCAACGGTAGATTCTTTAAAAAAGCGTTTTGCCTTAAAGCATATCGCGATTTTATGCAGAAGCAACCGGGAGATAGAGGCAGTTACCGGATGGCTTAGCGAGCATAAGATAAACGTAGAATCTGAACGTACACTTAATATCCTGAACAATTATCTAATACGTGAGCTCATTGAATTTTTAAAATTCCTGAATTCACCTTTAGATACAATAGCTTTCTCGTCCTTTGTCTTGGGTGAAATTTTTTTAGCGGCAAGCGGATTGGAACGTGAAGAAGTAGCTTATTTTATTTTTAAATTCAATAACGCGAATAAAGCAATGGAACAGGATTCCGGGGTTTTATACCGGGCGTTCAGAAAGCAGTATGCTGAAATATGGAATAATTATATCGCTGAATTTTTTAAAAATGTCGGTTTTATATCTCTTTATGAATTGCTGGTAAGCATTATCGATAAATTCAAGGTTCTCGAGAATTTTGGTTCTTTCCAGGGATTTCTTATGCGTTTTCTGGAGCTGATTAAAGAGCAGGAGGAAGAAAGTCCGGACATTGCTTTATTTCTTAGCTATCTTGAAACAGCTCCGGAAAAGAAGTTATATGTAAACTTTTCAGATGAAAACGCGGTTAAGGTAATGACCATTCATAAAGCAAAAGGATTAGGCTTTCCGGTTGTGCTTGTGCCTTTTTTAAATATAGATATACCTGAACCGGGTACTCAGATCAAAGGCCTAAGAGCTCCTTACGTTGTTTATGAAAAGCGGGACAACAGCAGGGAATTCGGGCTTTTAAGGCTTGATTCGAAATACGCGAAATTTTCCGGTCATATAGGTGATATATATCGAAAGGAATATTTAAAATCTTTTATTGATGAGCTCAATGTTATCTATGTTACTTTTACCAGGGCACAAAGTGAGCTTTATGTTTTTATTCCTTTTAGTTTATCGAAAACCTCGCGTTCAAACAACGCGGCGTTCTACCTCATCCCTGAGGAAATAACTCAGCGCGGGACTAAGCTGAGCTACAGTGAGTATAATACAGGCAGTCATCCTGAAACAATGCATATATCTTTGCCGAAATACCGTGACTGGATAGCTGCTTTAAAAGAGGAGTTTACTATTGGGGCCGAATTGCGAAACAGATCAGCCATAAGACGTGGTGAGATCCTGCATGCAATGCTGAGTAATATAGGCAGCCTGAACTATGAGAACCTGGAGGATGTGCTTAAAGGACTGGATAGGAAATTTGAGAGAGAATGCCCAATAGCTGATGAGCGCGATGAATATATAAGAATAGTAAGTGAAATACTCAGCTCTGAGAATACCAGGCAGTTTTTTTACCCGGAAGAAAATACAGAAGTGGGCAGGGAAAAGGAATTCGTTGATAAGGCGGGCAGGACTAAAAGGGTGGACCGCATCCTTGTAAGCGATACAGAGGTTATGATCATTGATTATAAGAGCTCGCAGGAAAATAAAAAAGATGATATCGCTCAACTTAAAGAGTATAAGCAAATTGCCGCAGCTGTCTATCCTAAGAAGTTCGTACGAGGATTTATTCTTTACATCGATAAGGTTATGGCCGAAGAGGCTTGAAATAGGATTTTAAGGGAAAATGAAAAAAATAATCACATATAATTTTAGTGAAGATTTTATCGAAAATTTAGCGCGGTATTTAATAGATAATCTGCCTGGCAATGATTTTGGCCGTATATGTATAGTTTTTGGAGGCAAAAGGCCGGCATTATTCTTAAAACGCGTACTGGCCGCAAAACTCAAAAGCAGTTTTATCCCCCCACGGTTTTTCTCGATAAACGAATTCGTGCAATATGTGGCATCCGGAACGGATATTGTTGATAAAATATCTGAACTGGAAGCGTGTTTCGCGGTTTATACACTTGCTAAAAACAATGTCCCCCAGGTTTTGAGGGCAAGGCAAACATTTTCGGAATTTCTGCCATGGGCAAGAGAAATAGTGTCTTTTATCGATCATCTTGATCTTGAAGATATCGCTCAGGAACGTTTAAGCAATATCGAAGAAAATGCCGAGATAGGGTATGAGGTTCCGGAAGCGATTAATAAATTGCTTGAGCATATAGTTGTCCTTCGAGGCCTTTATCACGGTATGATGAAAAGAAAGGGGAAATATCCCAGGGGATTGCTGTATCTGAGGGCAGCAAAAAAGTGCTCTAATGCTGATTTAAGTGAATTTGATAAAGTATTGTTTTGTAACTTCTTTGATCTGCATGAAACGGAAAAACAGATAATTAAAAATTATTATGATAAGGATAAAGCAGTATTATTTTTTCAAAAAGATTCCCGGGCCTGGCCGCAGTTTGATGAATTATCCAGGTGTTTTGGCGCAAAAATATCGCCTCAAACGCGGGAAACAGCCAATACTAAAATAAACCTTTATGCCGGATTTGACACGCATTCACAGGTGGGAATAGTGCGGGAAATTCTGAGTTCGATCAAGAATAAAAAAGATAGAGAAAACACGGTAATAGTTTTGCCGCAGACGGAAACCATTATTCCTCTTTTATCGGAAATTTCATCCTGCATTGATGAATTCAATGTATCCATGGGATATCCTGTAAACCGCAGCACCTTGTACAATTTATTTGACGTGATAAATAGAGCGCAAAAAACCAGGAAGAAGGACGAATATTATACAAGGGATTATCTGTCTGCGCTCAAGCATCCTTTGCTGAAGAACCTCCGCGTTTGCTCTGATGCGGCTCTCACCAGGGTGCTCGTGCACAAGATCGAGGAGATCCTGAGCGGCATGCAGGACTCGGATTTAGGGGGGAGTCTTTTTATAAAACTTGATTCTGTCCTTAATTTAGACAAACTATATGAACTTGTCAGAGGCCAGCTTAAGACGATGTCGATATCAGCGAATACTGATGAACTTAAAACCGCACTCAAAACCCTGCATGAATATGCATTTTCTGATTGGGAGAATATATCAACTTTAAGCCAATTTTCCCAAACGCTGGAGAGATTCCTGGATATGCTTATGATGAAAAGTCTGCTTGATACTTATCCCATGAATCTCAAAATAATCAAAACGATATTTACTCTCTGCAATGAGTTTCGCGCTGAGGCGCTGGGGCGGGAAAAGTTTTCACAGCTTGAGATCTTTAAAATATTCGATGACTTTTTAAAGAAAGAAAAGATCGCCTTTAGCGGAACCCCTCTAAAAGGGCTGCAAATCCTCGGATTATTTGAAACCCGCGCTTTGAAATTTAATAATGTCATTGTTATGGATGTCAACGAATCGCTTCTTCCCAGATTGAGCGCGAATGAGCCGCTGGTTCCCAGGGCAGTGCTTATCAGCCTGGGATTGGACAGGCTTGAAGTAGAGGAGGCTATACAGAGGTATCAGTTCCTGCGCCTGATAAAATCCGCTGAAAATGTTCACCTTGTTTATAATGACAGCCCCCAAATGCAGAAAAGCCGTTTTATCGAAGAGATGATTTGGGATGAGGAAAAGCGAACAGGGCGGATAAATAAACAAAGCGTTCCGCGCGCCGCGTTTAACTGTGAGGTTATAACCAAACAGGGCAGTATTGAAAAAAATAAAAATATAATAAAGGATTTTAATAATTTTACATTTTCGGCATCAAGTCTGAATGTGTATTTGAAATGCCCCATGCAGTTTTATTATAAATATGTCCTTGGCTTAAGCGAAAAGGAAGACCTTCTTGATGAGCTTGAAAACCGGGAAGTCGGCAACTTTATACACAATCTGCTCGAAGATACATTCCTCAAATTTGTTAATAAAGCTCCGAGGATCGATAAAGTTTTTAAAAAGAAATTTTTTGCCGAATTTGATAATCGATTTGATAAAGAATTCAAGCGCCGGATGAAATCCGATGCTTTTATGATTGAACAGATAATGCGCTATCGTTTAGAGCGGTTTCTTGATAATGAGGCGGCAAATCCGGACCGGAAAGTGGAAATCATCGAAGGATTGGAAAAAGATATTATGACACAGATCAAGCTAAGCAATAGAAAAATATTATTTAAATGCCGCATAGACAGAATAGACCGTATGGGTTCTGAGCGCATCCAGGTGATCGATTATAAGACTGGAAGCAGTGACGCGGTGCCCGGGACTTTAAAAAATCTGCAGAATGCTTTAAATAATCCTGAGCGCAGGACGATTAAGAAGGCAATAAAATCATTTCAATTGCCTTTATATTTATACTGCGTGCAGAAAGAGTATAAAGCTTCTACCATCAGCGCAGCCTTGTATAATCTAAGGACATTAAAACTCGATGAATTCCCAAAGCCCAGAGAATACGCGCTTAAAGAGGAGATAATGGGTTGTTCTCTTAAGATGCTGGATTTTATTGTAGAAGAAATTTACGATATAAACATTCCGTTTGAAGCGGATGAGAACGAAGATTCATGCAGGTATTGCCCCTTTGCCGGAGCATGCAGGTAGAGTCAGGAAGTCAGGGTCAAATCTTGACATTTGACATATTTAAGTTTAAGAATGTATGGGATGTGAAACGTAGTTAGATAATTAGATGTCCATTTTCTTCCGCAATCTTTTTACTTCGCTAAAGGTCAAAGCCGAAAAACAGTGAGGCAGGTGAAAAATGAAAAAAGCGGTTATTCTGATGATTTTAGTGTTAAGATTGTTTTGCCCGCGGGCTTTTGCTGAGGAAGTGATCGTTAGCCCTGTAAATCATGCCAGCTTTGTATTGCAGCTTGGAGATTTTACTTTTTTTGTTGACTCAGTCGAAGACGCGCAATTGTACAGCGCTTACTCTATCCCGGATTTTATTTTGATTACTGACATTCATCATGATCATTTGAGTAAACAGGTAGTAGATGTGCTAAAGGCACCGGAAACGGTTGTTATCGGTCCCAAAGCGGTAATTGACATCCTTGGTTACGGAGAAGTGCTTAATAACAATGAAGACAAAACCTTTGACGGGATTACTATTTTTGCTATACCTATGTATAACTTAACAAAAAAGAGACTGCGTTTTCATCCAAAGGGAAGGGGCAACGGATACCTTATTAAAACAGATGAGAACAGAATATATATTTCCGGGGATACCGAAGATATTCCCGAGATGAAAAGTCTTAAAAATATCGATTATGCCTTTATTTGCATGAATTTGCCCTATACCATGAGTGTAAAGCAGGCTGCCTCGGCCGTGCTTGAGTTTCAACCCCGGGTTGTTTATCCTTACCATTACCGCGGCAAAAATATGGAAAGCGATCTTTACAAATTTAAGGCGTTGCTCAAAAATGCTGAGGATATTGAGGTGAGGTTGCTTGACTGGTATAAATAAGGAGAAACATGAACAAATTTGATTAGCAGCATCAAAGAGCATTATATGAAATTTGGGGTCATTCCCTGCCTATAATTTCCTGCCTTGACTACCCTCACTAAAACGGGTAAAATAAAAGTTCAATAATAAGGAGAACCCATGTATATAAGAAAAGACCTGAAAAAATATATAGATGATCTGGCTTCGGAGGACAGCGTTCCCGGCGGAGGCAGCGCAGCTGCTTTAGCCGGTGCAATCGGGATAGCTTTAAGCAGTATGGTGGCAAATTTTACGGTTACCAGCATTCAATACAAAAGTGAACACCCGCGTATGAAAAAGCTGCTGAAGAAAAATGAATCACTGCGTAAGAAAATTCAGCTTTTGATAGATAAGGACGTGGTTGTTTTTCTTAAACTGCAGGATGTTATGAAAATTCCCAAGGCGAACAGTCAAAGAGTAACGCTTATGCAAAAGGGACTCAAGGAGGCGGCAAATATCCCGCATGAAATATGCCGTTTTTGCCGGGAGGCGATGAAGCTTGCCGCTGATATTACTAAAATCGGCAATATCAATCTCGTCTCAGACAGCGGCGGCGCAGTCTATCTTCTGGAGGCTGCGTTTAGATCCGCGGAACTTAATGTTAAAATCAACCTGAAATATATACAGGACAAAGGGTTTATAAGTAAAAAGATGAAAGAGCTGAAAACAATGTCTGCGTTTATGGCAAAAACAAAAAAGCCTATTATCGATAAAATAGAAAGCTGTTTATAAGATGGATAGAGAAAAGTTATTAGAAGGCAAGGCTATAGCCGCAAGAATTAACCAGATTGTGAAAAATGAAGTGCTTGAGCTGAAAAAGACATATTTTTTTGAGCCGGTACTTTGTGCTATACAAGTCGGCGATGATAAAGAATCGTCTCTATATCTTGATTTTCAGCAAAAGATAGCCCGAAAACTGGCTATCGGTTATAAGGTCAGAAAATTAGCGGCCGATACTGACAGGGATGGCCTTATTGCGGTTATTGAAGAACTGAACCGCGACAGCAGTATAAACGGAATCATTCTGCAGCTGCCTCTGCCGGGGCATTTAAAGGCTAATGATATCCGCAACTGCATAGACCCCCGTAAGGATGTTGAAGGAGTACATCCGGAAAACCTGGGCAAAATTATCCTGAATGAAAAGGGATTGGCACCATGTACCGCGTGCGCAGTGATGGAATTGCTTAGCACTCTTAATATTGATTTATACGGAAAAGAAGCGGTTATTGTCGGACATAGCGAAATAGTGGGAAAGCCGCTTGCGGCCATGATGCTGAACGCATTTTGTACAACTACTATCTGCCATATTGCCACGTCTGAGCGCGGTTTGCTTGCAGAACACGTAAAAAGGGCAGAGATACTGGTCGTGGCAGTGGGAAAGCCGGGGGTTGTTAAAGGTGAATGGATTAAGAAGGATGCAATAGTGGTTGATGTGGGCATCAACTACGTTGATGAGAAAATTGTCGGAGATGTCGAATTTGAGAAAGCTTACGAGAAGGCCTCATATATAACACCTGTTCCGGGCGGGGTAGGGCCGATAACTGTGGCTTTGTTAATGAGGAATCTCCTTAAAGCAGCAAAGGAGCAAAAGCAAGAGGATAAATAATGAAGCATATTGTTATTATAGGCAACTCAGCAGCAGGGATGAGCGCCGCGGAGGCGGTCAGAAGGAATGATAAAAGTGTTAAAATAAGCATGGTGAGCGAAGAACAATATCCGGCATACATGCGCTTGAAGATAGCTGAAATACTCATGAATAATTTAAATCCTGAAAAACTGTTTTTGAAGCCCAATGAGTTTTTCAAGCAGGCTAATATAGATCTTTTGCCCGGGGAAAAAGTGGATAGGGTTATTCCAAAAAAGAATTCGATAATTTTGTTTGATAAGACTAAAATTGTTTATGATGCCTTAATTGTGGCTAGCGGCCGCAGTGCAAATATTTCCAAGGATGTAAAAGGCGCGAATAAGCATGGAGTACTCGGGTTTCGTAATATCAGGAATGCGCGGGATATAATGGAACTTGTCCCGATCAGCAATACAGTTTGTATCTGGGGAGCGGGCATTGCCGGAATTAATGCTGCATATGGTTTAAGCAGAAAAAACCTGGAAATAAAAGTTATTACCTCCAAAGAGCGGATTTTAGAGGGAATCCTCGATGAAGAAAAGGCAAGAGCGCTGGAGAATTCACTTCGGGAAAAAGGAGTTGAAATAATATTTAATAAAAGCATTGTGGAAATTTTCGGCAACGGAGACGTTAAAGCTATAAAACTGGATTCCGGCAAGGTTATCGGATGCGGAATACTCATTCTGGATAAAAACCTGGCCCCAAACACTAAATTTTTGGAAAATACGGAAGTTAACATCAACTTTGGTGTTCGGGTAGATGAATTTCTGCGCAGCAGCGTGGAAAATATTTTTGCCGCAGGCGATGTCTTAAGCAGGAAAGCTTCTCAGGAAGAATGTTTTGATTTGCCAAACTCCTGGGACAGAGCTGTAAATCAAGGCAGGATAGCGGGTGAAAACGCTCTTAAATTCGTGCAATCAAGAACGGATCAAATGACCTCTTACGAAGATATCGTCCAAAACAGAGAGTTAAGGATATTAGATCTTGAGCTTGAAGCAGGCCCTGCCGCAAGCCTTGCTGAGAACGCTGCTGATCAATCAGATTGTAATCAGGAAGACATCTGATGTTTTTCTTCCCCCTCGATGTAATGAGTAATTCAATGGAGATAAAATGACTGCTACTTTTTTAAATTATATTAATGTAACTCCCCCTATAGAAAGAATATACAGCCGGCTTGGATATGCAAAAGGTAAGACAGCTCTTGATTCTCAAAACAAAAAAAAGATTGATTTTTATATTGAAAAGGCCCTGGAAAAGATCTCTTTGAAGGCCAGCATTTCGCGCTTACCCTTGCTGAACACTGAAAAAAACATGGTGAATCTTGTCTCCGGGATCAGTTTTCAAAGCAAAGACCTTTCGGAATTATTCGCAGGCTCTCAGGAAGTATTATTCATGGGCGCTACAGCTGGAAGAGATATCGCGGAAACTATTTCTGTATATTCAAAGGGAAAAGATGTAACGGCGGCTGTTGTGTATGATGCCCTCGCTAGTGAAATGACTGACGCGGCTCTTGATTGGGTCACCA
>DAOVNL010000100.1 GCA_030630245.1 Candidatus Omnitrophota bacterium
CTCAGATGGTTATCTTTTATTAATACCTGGTCATACAATCCGGTTCTGTGATTGCTTCCTCCTCCGGTTTTAACCGCGTATTTCTCAAGTACTCTTATTCCCGGGGTGGTTTTTCTTGTATCGAGTATCAATGTCTTATATTTCCTGATCTTATCGGCAAGCATTCTGGTCTGAGTCGCAATCCCTGAGAGCCTGCCGAGAAAATTCAAGGCTGTTCTTTCTGCCTTTAAAATACTAACTGCTTGTCCCGTTACAGTGCAGATCGCTGTTTTAGCTCTTATGAGGCTGCCCTCTTTGACATGAGCAATCACTTTTGTTTTGCGGTCAACCTGCCGGAAAACCTCCTTGATCACGTCCAAGCCGCAAACAACCACATTTTTATCTTTTGACGTAATGACGGCTTTTATCTTTGTTTTTTTATTAAAAGCATACTCACAGGTAATATCACCGCTGCCGATGTCCTCAGCAAGCGCGTTACTGACTATTATTGAAACATCCGTTAATACAGCTTGGTCATTTTTATTTAAGCGCATTTTTTATCTTTTTCAGTTTTGCTTTTTCCTGCTTGAGCTCCAGCAGGCTCCGCTTTTCCTTTTCCACAACAGCAGCAGGCGCCTTTTTTAAATAATTTTCATTATTCAGAAGCTTATTCTTACGCGTTATATGCTCACTTATTTCCTTTATCTGCTTAAGAATTTTTTCCTTCTCCTTTTGAGTATCTCTACCTTCGTCCCTTTTAGCTTTCATCATGATCAGACAGCCCGTAGAGGATGCCGTCGGATTAATAGAAACATCAAGATCTTTTTCACCCGCGAAATTCAGCGTCTGGATCTTAGCCAGATCAATTAAATATTCGCGGTTCTTATCAAGAACACTTATTATATGCTGATCATCAGAGCCGATGGTTATATCGGCTTTATCTTTCGGCTTGATATTTTTTTCGTTTCTCAGATTTCTTATATCACAGCACACATCCATCAATATCCGCATCTCTTTCTCAAGGCCGGCATCGATATAAACTTCATCAACCTCCGGCCATGGCTGGGACATAATCGATGTTTTTTGCCCTGTTGCTTTCTGCCATATCTCATCAGTTATGAGCGGCATAAAAGGATGCAGTACGCGCAGGCTTTTTTCCAAAATATTATAAAGTACTGCCCGGGTAGTTTTATTTTCTATACTCAATTTAGAAAACTCAATATACCAGTCGCAAAACTGGTGCCAGAAAAATTCATAGATAATATTTGCCGACTCATTGAGCCTGTACTGCGCAAAAGAACTGTTAAGCTTTTTCAAAGTAGAGTTAAATCGGCTGAGTATCCAGGCATCTGAAAAACACAATTCTTCTTTATTGCTGACTTTTTGCCAAGAACCGCTATCCTCCTTAAGGTTCATCAATATAAACCGCGACGCGTTCCAAATTTTATTACAGAAATTTCTTCCGAATTCAAACTTCTCTTTACTCAAATATATATCCTGCCCCATAGCGGTTATGGATATCAGGCTGAAACGCAGGGCATCTGTTCCGTAATCGACAATAATCTCAAGCGGATCGATGCTGTTACCCAGAGATTTCGACATCTTTCTCCCTGTATCGTCACGTACCGTCCCATGTATATAGACATCTTTAAACGGAATATCCCCCATAAACTCAAACCCGGCCATGATCATACGGGCTACCCAGAAAAAGATGATCTCAGGCGCGGTAACCAGCACAGCGGTCGGATAAAAATACTCCAGTTCTCTCTTTTGTTTTTCAGTATCCGCAGATTGTTGATTGTGGTCTGTGGACTGTTGACTGTGGTCTGTGGACTTTTCTCTAAACGGCCAGCCGAAAGTAGCAAAAGGCCAAAGCCAGCTTGAAAACCAGGTATCCAGAACATCAACATCCTGCACGATATCTTTTGCGCCGCACTCCGGGCAAATATCTGGTTTTTGTAATGAGACGATCACACCTTTTTTATAATCATTTTCGTCCCGGCATTTCGCGCAGTAGTAAACAGGCAGCCGGTGCCCCCACCATATCTGCCTGGATATGCACCAGTCTTGAATATTTTCCATCCAGTTCAGGTATACTTTTGTCCACCTTTGGGGGTAAAATTTTATACGGCCTTCCTGAACAGCCTCAATCGCCGGTTTGGCAAGGGGTTTCATTTTCACAAACCACTGTTTTGAGTAATAAGGCTCAATTACTGTATGACAACGGTAACAATGGCCCACCGCGTGCTGATGGGCCTCAACTTTCACTAAAAGCTTTCTTGCCTTTAAATCCTCTATTATCGCCTCTCTTGCCTCATATCGGTCACTGCCCTGGTAATCGCCCGCGTTTTCATTGCAGCTTCCGTCCGGATTAAGCACGTTGATAAATTCAAGGTTATGCCTTTTTCCCATCACATAATCATTAGGATCATGGGCAGGCGTCACCTTGACCGCGCCCGTACCGAAATCAGGATCGACAAAATCATCGGCGATAATCTTGATCGGCCTGTCCATCAGCGGCAGGATTACGGTTTGTCCGATAAGGCTCTTATAGCGTTTATCTTTAGGATGAACCGCAACCGCGCTGTCGCCGAGCATTGTTTCAGGCCTTGTAGTAGCGACAATAACAAATTCCTTTGAATCCTTTATCGGATACTTGATATAATATAAGAATCCCTGCGTATCTTTATGGGGAGCTTCTTCATCGGAAAGAGCTGTCCGGCAGCGCGGGCACCAGTTGATTATATAATTACCGCGGTAAATAAGCCCTTTTTTATATAATCTGATGAAAACCTCAAGCACAGCATCGCTATAGCCTTCGTCCATGGTAAAGCGGGTCCTCTGCCAGTCGCAGGCGCAGGCAAGCCTTCTTAATTGCCTGATTATCGTCGAACCATATTCCTGTTTCCATTCCCAGACAAGCTCAAGAAATTTTTCTCTTCCAATACTATCACGGGTAACGCCTCCTTTGGCAAGCTTTCTCTCAACTACATTCTGCGTAGCGATTCCCGCGTGATCGGTACCCGGCATCCATAGAGACTCAAAACCGCGCATCTTCTTGTAGCGAATGAGAATATCCTGAATAGTATTATTCAGGGCATGCCCCATATGCAGGATGCCTGTTACATTAGGCGGAGGAATCACTATCGAAAACGGTTTTTTCGACGAGTTTGTCTTCGCGTGAAAAAAAGATTTTTCTTCAGTAAATAAATACTGTTTTTCCTCAATATCCTTAAAACTATATTTTTTAGCAAGCTCTTCCACGATACTATTTTTTAGTTTCCTTTTCCTTTAGTAATTTATACTCAATACTGTCTACCAGAGCCTGCCAGCTTGCTTCGATTATATTTTCCGAAACTCCCACTGTCCACCAGGAGCTCTTTTCATCCTGAGATTCGATAAAAACACGCACTTTAGCCGCGGTCCCCGCTTTAGAATCCAAAACGCGTACTTTGAAATCTGACAAATGCATCCCGGATAATTCCGGATAAAAATCGCGCAGCGCTTTACGCAAAGCTGCGTCCAAAGCATTTACAGGGCCGTCTCCCTCGCAAGCAGTATGCACCCGGGCTTTTCCCACTTTTATTTTTACTGTTGCCTCGGAAATAAGCGTATCGTCCTGTCTTTTTTCAACAATAACCCTAAAGCCGTCAAGCTCAAAAAATTTCTTGAATTTTTTAAGCGTCTTTTTAATAAGCAGCTCAAAAGAGGCCTCAGCCGCTTCGAACTGATACCCCTCATACTCAAGCTCCTGTATTTGTTTATGAAGCTTCCTGGTGTTTTTATCATTTTTCCCTAATTCAAATGACAGCTGTTTAGCCTTGAATAATATACTTGTCTTTCCGGCAAGCTCAGAAGCAAGAAAGCGGCGCTTATTGCCGACTCTTTCCGGAAGAACCTGCTCATAACTTCGAGCGTTCTTTACCATCGCGTTTATGTGCACTCCTGCCTTGTGAGCAAACGCGGAAGTTCCCACAAACGGCTGATTGTCCTGCTGTTTCATATTGCTTACTTCGCTGACATAACGAGAGACTTCCGTAAGCTCCTTCAGCCTTGCGCGCCCTATAACTTTCATTTTAAGCTTCAGCTCAAGGCAGGCAATGACCGCGCAAAGGTCCGCGTTACCGCAGCGTTCCCCGTACCCGTTTATAGTTCCCTGCACATGCGAGCATCCGGCCTCAACTGCCGCGATGCTGTTGGCAACAGCCATACCGTTATCATTATGTACATGAATACCTAAATCGACACTGATATGCTTTTTTATCCGGCTGATGATTCCCCTAACCTCAGAGGTTATCGTCCCCCCGTTGGTATCGCATAATATAACGCACTCAGCGCCGGCATCTTGAGCCGCAATAAGTGTTTTAAGCGCGTATTCCGGATTATGTTTATAGCCGTCAAAAAAATGTTCCGCGTCATAAAACGCTTTTATTCTTTTCAAACGGATGAACTTAATAGTATCTGTGATCATGCGCAGGTTCTCATCAAGTGATGTTTTTAAAACGTCCTTTACATGCAGGTCCCAGCTTTTGCCAAAAATTGTAATATGTTTTACCCCGGAATTAACAAGCGCCTTTAATATCGGGTCTTTGGACGC
>DAOVNL010000083.1 GCA_030630245.1 Candidatus Omnitrophota bacterium
GAGCGAATCGAAAAGCTCAAAAAAGAAAATAAGTGGAAAGAAGATACTTCCAGCTTTGGTTTACCAAAAGTAAAAGTAGTAAAAATGAAGCTCAAAAAGTTAAAAGCAGCTGAAGAAAAAGCAGAAGAAGGCAAGGCTGATGAAGGAGCTTCTTCAAAATCTGCTTCCAAATAAACCATACCTAAAGATGAAAAAAACTATAAACTTACTGCTCACATGTTTAATTTTTTTCTGTTTTGCGAGCTATACAGGGGATAGGTGTCTTGCTCAAGAAAAAGTCTCAGCTCCTTATAGCAGCATTATCAGCGGAGATTCTGTAAATCTGCGCAGCGGACCTGGGGTAAATTTTGAAATCTTAAGAAAAATGAATAAGGGGAATACAGTTCTGGTAGTTGATTCTCAGAATGTTCCGTGGCTTAAAGTAAGATTACCCCGAAATTCTAACGCCTTTGTCCACAAAGACTTCCTTTTGGTTGAAAACAGCGTATATGGTGTTATTACCGCCAAAAGGGTAAATATAAGGGCAGGGGAGGGGACAAACTTTAATATTATCGGCCAGCTTAACCCTGAAAACCGCGTGGAAATTATCCGCAAAGGTAAAGACTGGTTTCAGATATACCCATATGCAAATTGTTTCGCCTGGGTTCACAGGGATTTTGTAAAAAAATCAGGTTCCGCGAAAATCTATATTGATAATGAGGCTAAAAAAAGAGAGGGTTTTAATCTCTTAATAGAGGCAGAAGAATTTGAAAAGAAAAACAAAGCAGCTACCCTAAACAGCAGGGATCTTTCGCCAATAATTCAAAAATATAAGGTGATCATACGCGATTACGCGCAAAGCCCGGCAAATGAAAGAGCGCGTTTACACATTGAACGCTTAGCAAAAATCAAAATGCAAATCAAAAAACAGGAAGCCCGGTCTAAAATAAAGCAAAGAACAGAAAAGGGCAAAAAAGCAATACTCACACAGACAAAAACCAAACCTGACGCGCAGGGTAAAATTACTGAGGCCGGGAGATTTTTCAACCGGCCCGGGACACACCGGCTCGTGAAAAACGGAAGAACGCATTATTTTCTGAAAAGCAAGACAGTTAATATAAACGATTATACATACCATCAAGTACAAGTCTGGGGAAAGATCAAAACCAGCAAAAAATCTAAAATTCCTGTCATTGAGGTAGATTTTATAAAAAAACTAAACTAATAAATAAACATAAAATGAATTCCGTCAATCCTCTAGCATTAAGTTTTATAATAAATCTCCCGGCTTTATTCGTCGCTTTAGTCGTACATGAATACGCTCACGGATTTGTTGCTCACAAGCTGGGTGATAACACAGCCAAATTTATGGGCCGTTTAACCTTCAATCCTTTAGCACACATTGATCTTTTCGGAACCATTATCTTACCCCTAATGTTGATCCTGAGTAGATCTCCGGTCGTTTTCGGTTACGCAAAACCGGTTCCGGTCAATTTTTATAATCTGCGTAACCCGAAAAAAGACATGATCTGGGTTGGGCTTGCCGGGCCTCTGGCAAATTTCATCGTAGCAGCCTTAACTTTCCTGATCCTACTGACAGGGTATATCAATCATTCAGGGATACTTGGATTTCTGGTAACGGTAATGCTTATTAACCTGGTGCTTGGCGTATTTAATCTGATACCCATACCGCCTTTAGACGGTTCGCGCATATTAATGGGGCTCTTACCCAGAAAACTAGCCGTTTTATATGCGCGGATTACTCCAATGCATGGTATGATCATATTAATTATATTGCTGTCAATTCTAAGGAGAGTTTTTTGATAAATCAAATAAAAGTAAACCTTGCTAATCGCAGTTATCCTATAATCATTACAGATGATAATTTTGAAGCTCTGGCCAAAAAATTATCCCAATTGAAGTTAGGCACAGACGCGGTTATTATCACCAATTCACGCATACGCAGGCTTTATGCCGAAGAACTCCGGAAAGCTCTAAATTCGCTCAAAATTTCCGCGCACATCTTTAATGTGCCGGATTCCGAGAAAAGCAAATCTATATCAGAATATGTAAAAATAATAAGTAAAATTTCCTCTATCGACACAAAAAAACGCCTTTTTCTTATTGCCTTAGGCGGGGGAGTGGTGGGGGACTTGACTGGTTTTATGGCAGCTACCTACAAAAGGGGGATCCCTTACATACAGATTCCCACAACCCTGCTCGCCCAGGTGGACTCGGCTATCGGAGGTAAAACCGCGCTTGATCTACCATCCGGTAAAAACCTGGTTGGCGCATTCTGCCAGCCAAAACTTGTCTATTCAAACATTAATTTAATCAAAAGTCTTCCGCCAAGGCAGATCCGCTGCGGACTGGCTGAGGTGGTCAAATACGGAATTATTGTTGATACAAAACTCTTTAGATATATTGAAAAAAACTACAAAAAAATACTTGGTTTAGATAATTCCTGCTTAGGCTATATCATCAAGGCCTCAAGCCTCATAAAAGCAAAGATCGTGGAAAATGACGAAAGAGAAACCAGCGGCCTGCGTACGATACTTAACTTCGGCCACACCATAGGGCATGCGCTTGAAACTGCCGCCGGATACAGCAAATTGAATCATGGAGAAGCGATAAGTATCGGAATGGTATGTTCGGCTGAAATTGCTCATTTAATGGGCGTTTTGCCGCGGGAAGAACTGCTGCGCATAATTAAGCTCCTAAACACACTCAAGCTGCCTCAGGAAGCTAAAAAGGGTGATCTTAAAGCGGTTCTGAACGCTTTCCTGAGGGATAAGAAATTTATTAATGGACGCGTCCGCATGGTGTTGCCTTCAAGGATCGGACATGTTTTTGTTACGGAAAATATACCTTATAACTTAATCAAAAAAGTCATAAAAAAAAGGATGGCAAAGACATGAATCTAAATACAAACATGAATATAAAAATCAGAGCATTCAAAGAACAAGACAAACCGCAGGTTATTAAACTAATAAGCTCAATACTAAAAAAGGAATTTTCAATTCCCAAGGAAACATATTCGGACTTTGACATCAATAACATAAAGGATATTTATGGCGGCAAAAGAGACCTTTTCCTGGTAGCTGTGATAGGCAACAGCGTGATCGGCACCATTGCTATAAAAGAAGACGACAAAAACTGCGCATTACTGCGTCGCGTTTTTGTTTCGCCTGAATTTCGCGGTATTGGCCTGGGGAAAAAACTGATCATCAAGGCAGTAGAGTTCTGCGAAAATAGTAATTACAGTGTAATAAATTTCTGCTCAACAGATAAAATGCGGGCCGCAAATAATTTATGCAAAAAAAACGGCTTTAAAAGGCGCGCATGCATGACGCTGGGCGCTAACAAGCTGCTGAAATTTACCCGCCGCATCCGCAATAATAAAAGATAATAAGCGCTCATGGAGAAAGTTTGCGAAAAAGTATTATATCAGGGACGGTGGCTGGCCATAAAACAACTGCACTATCTAAGCAATGATAAAAAGCAAATATTATGGGAAGGCATTACGCGTAAAAACACACGCAAAATCCTGGTAATCATAGCTAAATTGAAACCATCAAACCGCTATGTACTCATCAAACAGTTCCGTCCGTCTATCAATAATATAGTCATTGGATTTCCCGCGGGCCTGGCCGAAACTGAGGAAATACAAAAAGAAACATTAAAGGAATTAAAAGAGGAAACCGGTTTTTCCGGAAAAATCACCGCTATAAGCCCGAATTTGGCCTTTAATCCGGCCTTGACCGATGAGATCGTGCAGATAGTTTCAGTCGAAGTTGATGAACATGATCCTGTGAACGCAAACCCCGTGCAAAGCTTGGAACCTGCTGAGGAAATCGAGGTGGTACTGGTAGATGAAAATAAGGTAAAAGATTTCCTTTTGGCAGAACAAAAAAAAGGCGTGGATATCGGCATAGCTTTATGGTATTTATTCGGCTTTAATTCCTATCCTGAAAAAAAATAACGGCGCCAACCCGGCAAAGCTTCGAATATCCCAAAAAACACAACATGTTGATAGCACAACAAGAACCGTGCATATTCCAAGTTAACATAACATATATTATAGGAAGTTATATATTTCCTGGGATTGCTTCCCAAATACGGCTTTTTAATGGGTTTTGGCCTACGATTATTTTCCTGATTTATCCAGAAGTTATCCCCAGCTTTGTGCGGTGTGATAAAAAATCGACACCGGGATCTGTGCGGTGTCCATGGAATTAGGCGTTGGTTTACCGAGACTCAATAGCCGGCCTCCCTCCTGTCAATGATTAAAAAAGGCGGTATTGCGGCATTAAAATAGGCAGAATTTACAGATATTCTGAATTGGTTAGTTACCCTGTGTGGCTTTTAATAGCGGATTGTATTTCCCGGAACAATCTTGAGGGGCGCGGAAAAGGCTTTTCAAGGATTTTATATATCTTGAGCTCGCTCATTTCTTCAGCACTTAAAACAAACTGGGTACCGGTACCAACCAGAAAAGTCGGGCTATCGGCTCCTTGCTTAGCCTTGATCTCCTTCATCATTTCATAGCCGGATTTTCCATCCATTTTGATATCTACTATGACCAGGTCATACCTGTCCCGGGCTACTCTCTCAAGCGCTTTTTCCGCGTTAGGGACAAATGAAGCGCTATAACCGCGATTTCTTAATAATCGGGCCAGAAGAAACGCAAACAACTTCTCATCATCAACTATAAGTATTTTCCCGAGTTTTTCTCCTGATCTTTCTTCAGCACCTGTTTCCCCGGCATCTTTGAATCCGTTTCTTTCTTTATTGTTTTCCATGACAGTCATAACCCTCACATTTAAAATTTAAATTTGAATTCAGCCATTGATCATTAAAACGCACGCGAAACTCTTCCAAAACATCCTCAAAGCGCTTAAACCCATGCTGCTTGAGCATACCGGAAAATGCGATACTTCCATCCGTGCCGCGGATTGATTTCCAGTAATGTTCTATCATGCCCGCAGCATCCTGTGTTTGAAAATAGGCTA
>DAOVNL010000070.1 GCA_030630245.1 Candidatus Omnitrophota bacterium
GAAAAATTCATAGGATGCCCGTGCGATAGATGCCCTCCACAGGCAAGATCCAAAGCCAGCACTTTATCCCCTGCTTTAAGACAGCTCATAAACACCGCCATGTTGGCCTGAGCGCCTGAATGCGGCTGAACATTCGCGTGCTCGGCATGGAATATCTTCTTTGCCCTGTCAATAGCTAATTGTTCGGCAACATCAACATGCTCACAGCCTCCGTACCACCGCGCCCCCGGATACCCTTCCGCGTATTTATTAGTAAGTACCGAACTCTGTGCCTCCATAACAGCACGCGAGGTAAAATTCTCACTGGCAATCAGCTCTATATGCTGCCGCTGTCTTTTTAATTCGTTTTGTATAACATTATATATGGCAATATCTGTCTTTTTTAATTCACCCATTTTAAACTATCCCTCCGCTGTATTTATGAGAACATTTTGACTCTGCGTTCATGCCTGCCGCCGGAAAATTTGGCCTTAAGCCATATATTAACCATTCGCTTGGCTTTCTGCGCATTTATGAATTCAGCTCCCAAAGTAAGCACATTAGCGTTATTATGTTCACGAGAAAAACGCGCGTTTGAAAGATTAAAGCAATTCGCGGCTCTTATCCCTTTTATACTTCCGGCCGCCATCGCCATACCTATTCCGCTATTACAAATCAGGATGCCCTTATCCGCTTTCTTTTTCAAAACCGTACGCGCTACTTTTAAAGCGAATTCCGGATAATCACATGATTCTTTGCTGTAAGTCCCAAAATCCTCAACCTCATGTCCCTTTTTCTTGAGATAAGAGACTAAAGCCCTTTTTAAATCAACTCCCCTATGATCACTTCCTATAGCTATTTTCATTTTAATTTCAACACCAGCCCTTCTATTGATTTTTGCAATTCACCGGCTATCTTCTCATAAAAGCCAATGCTCATGCCTATAGGATCCTGAATTGACAACCCTCCGGACTTATCCTCGGAAAACTCTTTTAACAGAAAAACCTTTTTATTCAATCCGCTTACGCGCTTCAAGATATACTCTTTATGCCCCTGCTCCATAACCAGGATAAAATCCGCCTGTTTGAGCATTTCATCAGTTACTCTCATTGCTGCATGGGCGGAAATATCCACGCCTAATTTTTGCATAACAAGAATAGCTTCCTTTGATGCCGCCATTCCCTCAAATGCTGCCACCCCTGCTGAACTGACATGAATATTTTCAGAGCCTTCGAATATTTTTTTCAGCAATCCCTCAGCCATCGCGCTGCGGCAGCTGTTTCCCGTACAAACAAAAAGAACCTCTTGTGTTTTTAAAACCCGAGCTATCATATCCTGAGTTACCGCGCCCTGTCTGATTATCTTAAAACCATCACCGGTAATCTTGCACACAGTCGAAGATGCTTTTAATTTTGACTCTCCTGAATCAATCAAAACATCGATTTTCTTATCGAGAGTCTTTAATACCTCCTGCGCGTTAACCGGAACTTTTTCCCCGGCAAAATTGGCAGATGGAGCAAAAACAGGCTCGCCGATTTCTTTTAACAATAACCGCGCGACCGGATGATTCGGAATTCGCAATCCCACGGTTTCTCCCTGCCGGGCATCTAAGACCAATGTGAGCGGCCCCGGCCAGAATTTATTCATTAGCTTATAAGCAAAAGGTGAGATAACTCCTGCCAGCTGCTCGGCCTGTTCAATACTGTGTATACAGAAAGAAAATTGCTTTATCTCATATCTGTTTTTTATATAACGCAATTTCTCAACAGCTATTGTATTATAAGGCAAAGCGGCCAATCCGTAAACCGTCTCTGTCGGGAAAGCAACCAGCCCGCCTGCTTTTAATATTGATGCCGCCTCTTTTATCTTGTCCTTATCGGGATTTTCACTGTCGATCTTAAATATCTTTGTATCTTTCATGTTTAACTGATCTTTATTTTCCTTATTGCCTGAGCCATTTTCTCTTTAAACTTAAGCATTTTTTTAAGCAGCTTATCATCCTGCAATGCCAGGATCTGACACGCAAGGATCGCCGCGTTCTGCGCCCCATGCTTTCCGATAGACACACAGGCAACAGGGATGCCTTTTGGCATTTGAACAGTCGAAAGCAGGCTGTCAAGCCCTTTGAGTGTTTTGGTTTCTATAGGGATCCCGATAACCGGCAAAATAGTATGCGCCGCGACAGTCCCGGCCAAGGCAGCAGACATACCGGCCGCGGCGATTATAACCTGAGTTCCCTTATTAGAGAGCTGCTCTACATAGCGTACAACATCCTTCGGCGTACGGTGCGCGGAAAGAACTTTTACCTCATGAGATACCTTGAGCTCTTTCAACACCTTTATTGTTTCCTGAACTGTATGCAGATCAGACTTGCTTCCCATCATTACTGCCACTTTTATCTTCTTGCCCATAGTTTTTAATATCCTCCCTTTAATTAGAAAAAACTTTTCCCAATGCTTTTTTGCCGATATCCCTGCGGAAAAACATACTATCAAAGCTTATCTTATCGAGCACCGCGTAGGTGTTATCAATGGCTGATTTTATATCATTTCCCAGAGAGGTTACCCCAAGCACCCTTCCCCCGCTGGTTATTATTTCATCACCCTGCTTTTTTGTTCCGGCATGAAAAACAATCCCTTCTTTAGCACAATCAACATCACTTAAGCCTTTGATAAGTTTTCCCTTTTCGTACTTACCGGGATACCCTCCTGAGGCTGCAACTACACAAACACAGGCCCTTGCATCCCACACCAATGTATGCCCTTCTAATTTTTTATCAACTGATTTTAAGATCAATTCAAGCAGATCACTTTTTAGCCTGGGCAGAATCACCTGTGTTTCCGGGTCTCCGAAACGCACATTGAACTCCAGTACCTTAGGCCCGTCCGCGGTTATCATGACGCCTGTGTATAAAACCCCGCTAAAAGGAGTCCCTTCAGACTTCATCCCCTTTATTGTGGGGATTATTATTTTTCCCTGGATGTATTTTAAAACCTCATCCGTAACCACCGGCGCCGGAGAATAAGCCCCCATGCCTCCGGTATTAGGCCCTATATCATCGTCAAATACGCGTTTATGGTCTTGAGAGGAAGCCATGGTTATTACATTATCTCCGTCACTAATAACAATAATCGAAGCTTCCTGGCCGGCAAGGCATTCTTCAATAATAATCCTGCCGCCGGAATCACCAAAAGCCTTGTCCTTTAATATAGAGTTTATTGCCTGCTCCTGTTCCTCAAGGTTCACGCATACAAAGACTCCCTTACCCGCGCATAGGCCGTCTGCTTTTATCACTAAAGGCCGCTCCGCGTCTTTTACAAACTTGAGCGCGCTTTTCAAATTTGTAAACTCTTCAAAACCCGCGGTAGGGATATTGTATTTTTTCATTATATTCTTCGCGAATACCTTGCTCGATTCCAGCCGGCTGGCCAGTTTACCCGGGCCGAATATTTTCAAACCCTTACTTTCAAATACATCAACAATCCCCGCGGCAAGCGGGGCTTCCGGGCCAACCACCGTAAGATCAATTTCTTCGCGGCTAGCAAAATCAAGCAAAGCGTTAATATCATCTGCTGCTATATCGAGGCACTGGGCAATATCTTCAATACCTCCATTGCCCGGGGCGCAATAGATTTTTTCCACCATCGGAGATTGAGCAATCTTCCAGACAAGAGCATGTTCGCGACCCCCTGAGCCTATGACCAGAATTTTCATATCAATCTTCTCCTGTAAATTTAATGTTTGAGCGGCCTCGAGATTTGGAAACCTGTCCGATAATCCATGACCTAAGTTTAAAACGTCGCAAATGGCTCTGGATCTTCCTGGCCTGCCCCCTGCTGGTGACAAGCACCATCCCAATCCCCATATTGAATACGCGGTACATTTCCGCTTCTTTTATGTTTGCTCTTTTTTGCATGGTTTTAAATATTGCCGGCACCGGCCAGCTTCCCTTTTGGATAATAACAGATGAACCTTTAGGGAAAATTTTCATCAGTTTTTCATAAAACGCCCCGCCTGTAATATGCGCGATACCGCGCACATCAAAGTGCCTTAAAACCGAAAGTACTTCTTTTACATAAATCTTTGTCGGGCTCAGCAGCTCCTTTGCTTTTCTTTTTATCTCACTGCTCGTAAAAACCTTATGCACCAGAGAAAACCCGTTTGAATGCAATCCGCTTGAAGCCAGCCCCAGCAGCACATCCTTTGATTTGATCCCGGAACCTGTAATGATCTTGTGCTTATCCACAACGCCCACGCAAAATCCCGCGAGGTCATACTCATCTTTTTTATAAATCGCCGGCATTTCCGCGGTTTCTCCGCCAATAAGAGCGCATCCGGCATCAGAACACCCCTTGGAAACACCCCGTACAATATCCACCATTTTTTTCCTGTTTAACTTTCCTGCAGCGATATAATCAAGGAAAAACAAAGGCTGGGCCCCCATAGCCAAAATATCGTTAACATTCATTGCCACAAGGTCAATGCCCACAGTGTCGTGCTTGCCGGCAAGCATAGCTATCTTGATTTTTGTACCAACACCGTCGGCGCTGGAAACAAGCACAGGATTCTTATACCGGCCTTTTTTTAATTCAAAGCAGCCGCCAAAACCGCCGATATTATTCAAGACTCCCGGCCTTTTTGTTTTTTTAACAAGGCTCTGGATATCCTTGACAAACTTGTTTGCCTCCTCAATATCCACTCCGGCTTTTTTATAAGTCAATCCTCTTGGCATTTCCCCTCCGTATTCGTATTGAGCATCAAGAGTTCTGCAGAATAGGCCATTTAAATCTTATTGTCATTCTAAAGGAAGCTAAACGACCGAAGAATCCCGACGTAAGATGAAATATGAGATTCTTCGCCTGCGGCTCAGAATGACAAAAAACGTTATTTTACAGAAGTCTGGTATTGAGTTTATTTTTATATTCCCGTTTTGATTTTTCTCAATACGCGATACTGTTTTCAGCTTTTCTTTAAAAACTCTATCGCGTTTTTGAATATCTTCAATCCATCAGGAATTCCGCTGAACTTTTCTCTGGTCCATCGCGGATGCTGCGTTTTAAAAACACAGCGCTCCGGATGAGGCATCAGCCCGAATATCCTGCCTGTTTTGTCGCAAATGCCTGCTATGTGCTCAACGGACCCATTAGGATTATCCGGGTAAGATGATATCAACCCTTTGCTATCGCAGTATTGAAAGACTGCCTGCCCCTCATTTTTGATCTTTTCTAAAATTTCTTTCGACTCCGGGATAAATTTACCTTCGCCGTGAGCAACCGGCAAATAAATAACCTCAGAAATCCCCTTAGTCCATACACACCGGCATTCTGTTTTCTGTATTCTGTTGTCTGTCTTCTGTCCTCTGACTTCTGGTTTTTTGAGATACACCCACCTGTCTTCAAATTTACCCGAATCATTGCTGCTGAGCGTAACTTTTTGCTGCCAGTTTCTGTTACCGGGCAATATCCCTGTTTTGACCAGTACCTGGAAGCCGTTGCAGATTCCAAGCAC
>DAOVNL010000118.1 GCA_030630245.1 Candidatus Omnitrophota bacterium
AAAAGTAACCCTGGGAAATTTTTTATTCCTTGCTTCTATATTAATAACACTTTTAGTTAACGCCAGCTGCTCCCAGCAATCCTCACTAAAATCTAATGGGAACTCGTTACTACTAACAGAGTCTGTCTGGAAGTGATTATAATTATCGTTTAGCATCAATGCTGCTATTACAGAATTTACATCTTTTTGCTGAATGTCCGTATTTATCCCCCAGCAAAGCTCATCATCAGAAAAAACCAATTCCCATCTTTGAAAAACAGAGAATTGGTTCCAGGATAAAGATATAACAATCTTATTCGATGAAACCGTAACCTGCCATTTTGCCAAAGACGAATCTATCCAATCTTTTCCATTAAAAAAAGCGCTATACAAACACAGTCTTTTTGTTAATTCTTGCCCCTTCCAGAATAACTTGACTTTTGCTTCTTCAACCTTTACGGTAAAGTGACCACGACATATTTTTAGCGGATTTTCGGGTTTTCTGGAGACAATCGAATAAGCTATCTTTTTTTCATTCTCCAATAACAACAATCTCCCTTTAAAAATATCATAATGTCCGGACGCAATAAACTTTCCCTCTGGGCTTATAATACAATGAGCTCCACAAGCCATCTCTTCCTCTCCTTGTTGATATAAATGGAGAAACCATTCATTCATATCAACAAGGAGATTTAGCAACAATGCCGGAGTTTCAATTGATATTGCGTCACGATATACACCAATAAAATCACTTCTTTTTTCAAAAAGAGTAATTGATTCTGTTTTAGATTTTTTAAAATTAATTTTACCTTTCTCCTTCCCATTTATCCAGCGATTAAAAGTAAAATCCGAAAAAATATTGATAAATAATTTTTTTAATTTTAAACGCTGCTTCACCATTAACGTCACTGTCCACTCAATTGCTTCATTATTTCTCTGAAAACACCATTTTTGCAGCACAGGAAAACCATTCCAGGTCAATTCCACTTCAAGGCTATCTCGACCAATCTTTTTTATTTTCCAGAAAGCATTATTTGAATCCAATTTCCTTTCTTCCGTAATTAAAGAAACCCTTAATCCGTATTTTTTAGTTAACTCTTTATTATCAAACAATAGCCTGATTTCTTTAAAAGCCGCGATTAATTGAAATTTGTTTTCCGTCATTAAAGAAAAATTTTGCAGCCGATGTTCAGATATATCATTTTCCCAGCAATTTTGTTCACATAACCTAATCTTGCCGGTAAAAATTTCCTGTTTACTGTTATTATAGATATCTTCTCCCGCTCCAAATTTAAACATAAGCGCGCGATTCTTTGCGTTCCCCTGGATAATAATTCCCCGCGGATTAATCACATTTTTTCTTTCAAAAAAAAGCGCTGGGAAAGCATCATCGGTTATCTTTGTCCGCAACCCAAGCAATATATTATTTGAATCATCCGAGTCAATTACCTGGTTAACTTTCTCTTTATCGAAAAATTCACCCTCGTTAAAAGAATGCGCCCATTGACTGTAATCAGACTTTAGAATTATCCCCGCCTTGCAGTACAGTTCAGTCAATGCAACGGATGATTCAAACATTACTGTCCAGCATATTACTCCCCGGTCAAGGATGATTTCCCACAATTCGTCAAGCTCCGGTATGCGTCTTTTAATCACCACTTTTAATTTATTTCCTTCCTTGCTGATTTCTTTAGTCAATTGTTTTGATTCATACCATCTTCCTTCAAGATGAATTCCGCTGCAAAAACCCTCACCATCAGTTATTTCAATGCCATTATGATAGATGCTTATTCTATTATGATTAAACCCTACTTTTAAGCTATCATTAGACACGATAGTATTCATAAAGCATTTTTTTTGTTTATCTTCGACAAAAACAGTTTTCTTCACCAAAGAATCAAGAAATACAATTGTTCCGCTTGCCGCATTCAACTTAAGATTTTTGTTAATTAAAATACGTCCTGGAACATCGAAACTTGCATTTTGCAGTTCAAAATAGCTCCCTTTTGTTCCTTCAAACGCAATCGCCGGCAAATCATACTCTTGTGCGCATAAACCGACCAGGCCGGCTTTTGAATTCAATAAATGGATTTGTTCAGCATGCTCTGAAGCAACGCAAAATTCTTGCTCGATTCCAAGATCAAAATATTTTTTATATTTTTCTGTTAAATGAATCTGCATAGATAGACCTATCAATTTGAGAAATTCATCTCCTTCAGCATTTATCTCCCATTTCATTAAATTTTCATGTAAACTCAACAAGAGTTCTAATTTTAACTTCAAATCCTTAAATTCAGCGTGTAAACTCAATAAATTTAAAGCATCCTTCCGCAAAGTCCACGCCCCATTAAATAAATCAAAATAATGACCGGAATAGTAAAATCCAAAGGTAAGATTTTTACCTTTTGTCAGTTCTATATTATTATAAAACAGCTGTATGCTTTTATTTTTCAACTCTAATTTAAGCCTATCCGACTCTATTCGCCTTGTTGTTTGACGCTTTTGAACAAAAATCTCAAATGCCCTTTCATCCAAAAGCTCAAGTTCAGCTGTACTTTCAATAATATTACTCTCTGATTTGAAAAATTTTAATCCGCCGGGTACCTTGATTTGCGTTTGCATAACTCGCGCATCTAATTCTTGACCTGTGCTTTGAATTAAATTGAAACTGGAATATTTATCGTTATTAAAATTTATCTTAAGCGCCGGTAGGTTTTGCTCACAGACAAGCGCCAAAGGAGCATTAGACTCATCAGTCCTATGGATATCTGTCCATTCTTGCCCTCTATTCTTAATTACTTCTATATCCTCGACACGATTCTCTTTCAGAAATTTATTGTATTTTTCGCTAAACATAAAACCAAAAATAGCTTTCTTTAACTCAATTGAGCGTAAAAATTCCATTTGAACATGAAAATTTAACAAGCGCTCATTATTCACAATACACTCTAAAATAAGTTTTAGGCCATATTTATCAAAAACACCCTCGACTTTCCAGGAATCATCGGTATTTTCCGTAACCTGCCATTTTGCCTGCCAGGACATGACCCATTTATCCAATATCTGAAGGCTTACATAGCCGCCGAAATTTTTTGTGAGCAGCTTGCCGTCCCATAAAATTATGATTTTACCGCTGTTAAAAATAACACTTATTCTGCCTTTATCAAAAAAGGCTATAGAGCTCTTATCTCCCACAGCCTCGATATAGCGCATTATAACCTTATGCATGGAATCATCTTTTACGATCCTTCCATTTTTAAGCAAAATCCCCCGCTCGCAAATCCTGCTTATAGAATCAAGATCATGGGAAACGACAATGATCGTTTTACCCTGTTCTTTTAACTCTAATATCTTATTCAGGCATTTGCGCTGAAACTCCTCATCTCCCACAGCTAAACTATCATCAATCAGAAATATATCCGGATCAACATGTATTGCTATGGCAAACCCCAGCCGCACAAGCATGCCTTGAGAGTATGTCTTTACCTGCGCGTTAATAAAATCACCCAGCCCGGAAAATTCAACTATTCTTTCATAAACAGCATCTATTTCTTTTCGGCTCATTCCATACATTGCGGCATCAAGATAGATATTCTCTTTACCTGTCAGCTCGCAGTGAAAACCGGCCCCTAAATCCAGAAGGCCTGCAACATTGCCATGAACTCGCAATTCTCCTTTGCTCGGTACAGTGATCCGGCTGATTATTCTGAGTATCGTCGTCTTACCTGAGGCATTCTCTCCGATAATTCCAACGGCCTCTCCTTTTTTTACGCGCAATTCGATATTTTTTAAAGCATAAATTTCCTTTTTCGACCCAACGTTTTTCTTTGCTCTGAACATCGAAAGAAAACTGCCTATTAAAGATTGTTTGGTAAAGCTCAACCAATACCGCTTATTTATGTTTTTTAAACTTACTACTGTTTCCGGCATCTTACTTTATAAACCCCTTTTGGTTTGTCCTGCAATAGTTGCCTTTTTCACGGTTACTATTGGGTACCAACAGTTAATATTAGTTACTATGAATTACATAAAAAAAGCAATATCCATTGATCTAAAAACAATACTTTCTTTAAGTCTCTAATATTCCTACTATTTTGTTTTTCCTTTTTACTTTTAACTTTTTACTTTTTACTTTTTACTTATTATTGGTACCACAGGCCTGTAATAAGATACT